>NZ_JBAQPS010000375.1:0-2255 GCF_049305995.1 Sulfuricurvum sp. | reverse complement strand
CTAATAGAATCAGCGTTTATACCCCTATTCACCAATACTGCTTTAACAGCTGTAGCACGTTTTAAACCAAGAGCGAAATTATACTCATCACTTCCGAATTCATCGCAATTTCCTTCAAGCTTAATCGTTTTTTCTTTCACTAAAAGAGCATTTTTTGTCATTGCTTCTTGCATATTTTCACGAATATCAAACTTATCGTAATCAAACAAAATACTCACAAGCTGAGCATCTGAACCATTCATACCATTTGATGCTACTACAGAAGTATCCGTAGCACTTGCATTCGTAATTGGAGCAATTACCGCATTAGAATCAGTAGCTGTAACAGCTACAGCAGGAGCCACACTCGTTCCTACAGAATTTCCACTGTTTTTAGTCGTTGCATCGACTACAGGCTCTTTTGTGCTACATCCGCTCAAAATAAGCATTGCCACTGTTGCGCTTAAAAAAGCGATATTTTTCATCATTGTCGTCACCTTATGATTTTTGATAGTGTAATTTTATCGAAAAACTATTAACATTACCAATCAATCGATTGAATACGCCCTATTTTTAGTGGAAATGCAAAATTTTTATCAACTCCGAACCGAATCACTCCGATCGAACTGCGTGAACCTTCTTGTTTAATGTACAAAATCGCTTCCCCATCAGGAGAAAATCGTGGAAAATCATTTTCTCCACTTGCCGTAAGACGTTTTATACTTCCTGAGTTTAAAGAAAGTAAATGCAAATTGAAAGCATTACCACCATATCCGGCACTGTTTTCACGTGCTTTATACACTAAAAAATTTTTATACGAACTCAGTGAAGAATTACTTTTACCCTGATACACCAATTGTGTAACGGCACTACTATTGAGACGTGTTGAAAAAATATTTGGGTATCCAAAACGATTCGAGACAAATGCGATTGAACCATCACCCATAAACTGACCATTGACATCAATTCCCGAATAATCGGTTATACGCGTTTTATTATCAGATACGGTCTCATAGAGATAAATATCCGGCTGACCGTTAGGTGCCAATGTCAATAAAAGACGTTTAGCATCGTCACTCACATCTGAACATACTGCCATACCATCTGAACTAATAATCTTTTGCTTGTTCCCGCCGACCAAATTCATTTTGTAAATTGTTGGCTTAAAATCAGAAAGTGACGTGTAATAAAAATCGGTCTGCTCACGGTTAGCCCATTTTGCAAATCCGTACATTCCCCCTTTTAAAATAACACGTTGATACGAAAGAGTATAGTCAGATGCGACAATTTCAGAGTGTCTTGGACTTGTTAGTCTGACGAATAGCACTTTACGTTTGATCCAATCAATCGGAGAACCCCCAAGTTTTGCATTAATATCATACGCAACAGCATGAGAGAGAAAAACCAACATTTCACTTTGCTTTAATACATAGCTTTTGATGAAAAAAGTATTGCCGTCTTGAAGAAGTTTTACATCTGCTTTCACTCCACCTGCACCGTCGTTTACTAAGCGATAACGAAGAAGATACTGAGTCTCTTTATGTACAGGGGCAGGAGAAGTTGCATCAAATTCTGCCAATGCATAACTCTTATCAACGCTAAAAAGTGAAACTACCTTCATATCTTCCACTAACATTTGTGAGAAATTTTGAGACATGTCTGTAGTTTGTGGCGATGAATCCTCAATAGCTAAAATAGGAAAGCTATCTTCTTTTTTATCTACAACAAATGTTGCATCAACTGCAAATAAATACAGTGGCAATATCAAAAAATATAAAAACCGCTTTATCATATTATTCCTTTAGTGTTTTCATTAATTCAAATCTTAATTCACTCTCATCCCCATCAGGATGAGCAGGCAAATTCAATTTCGCCATTTTATCCTTAAGACGATCTACCTCTTCATCAAACATCTGGTTTTTAGAAGAATACAATATCTTAAAACTGCGTAATTTTCCAGAAGGGCTCAATACAAGAACAACAGTTGCTTTATTACCTACCGTACCGAGAGGAGGATTGAAATTTTGACTAACAAATGCAAAAATCATCGCATAGTATTTATCAACCATTGGTCCAGTAGAACCACCTTTAAGAATTTTAATTGATTTGATTTTATCCGACAAACGGGGGACATCTTTTCGCTCTAAAATCTCTTTTTCCAATGCATTTAACTCTTTATTCTCTTCAGGCTTTTTTTTAGGCGTTTTATCTATTTTTACTTGTGCAAAAAGATCTGATATTTCTGGTACTGGCTCAGGTTTTGCAAGCTCATTTTG
>NZ_JBAQPS010000374.1:0-2873 GCF_049305995.1 Sulfuricurvum sp. | reverse complement strand
TGGTAGAGTTCCATCCCTACTTCATGCTCTGCTCTCATGACAATGATAGATTCACGAATTAAATTTTCCAGTTGGTTGCCATATTCGAAACCAAACTCACTCGAAAGATCTGCTAGTCCCATGGTTGAAGATTCAACTGCCTGAACCATTCTATTTCTTTTAGAAGCGATCAACATTTTAATCCCATCCAAACAAACTCCATATTGATCAGGCAAATCAGTAATCGCATCGAGTTCGCACACCATCACCTCTTGAATCACATCGACGCTGTTGACGATTAATTCCAAAATCGATGTTTCAATCGTCTCTTGGGTACTTCGATAATGATCAAGCACATCTTCGAAATGGTGAACAAATTCGCCTAATCGTGTAAATCCAAACGCATTAGCATTTCCTTTAAGGGTATGGACACCGCGAAAAATTTCATTCAAAAGATCAAAATCGCTTGAAGAATCTTCAAACCGAAGGATATCGACATCAAGTTTTTCGATGATTTCACCTGCTTCTTCGATAAATATCGCTTTAACTTGTTCTTGTTTTGTCATGATAAATGTCCCTTCAGTAGACGTGTACTGCATGTGAATCGTGAAATCCTATCGACCGATGCCCAGTGGATAGTGGTGCATTATTTTCCATCCCGACCATTTGAGCGAGGAGTTTAATGGTTTCCATCATTGATGCCGCTTGAGCATTGAGTTCTTCTGCCGCTGCCGCTGCTTCTTCCGAATTTGCCGCTACTTGTTGAGTCACCTGATCTACTTGTCCCATCGCCTGATTGATCTGACTCATCCCCTCTGCTTGTTCTTTTCCTGCAATTGCAATCTCTCCGATCAAATCCGATACTTTTTTGGACTGATCGACGATCTCTTGGAATGAGGTATGGGTTGCTAAAGCAATTTGGTTCCCCTCTTTGATCTGCTCAACTACCTCTTCGATAATCTTGGAAGTCTCTTTTGCCGCTGATGCCGCACGTTGTGCTAGATTTCGTACTTCATCCGCTACGACCGCAAAGCCTAAACCGTGTTCCCCCGCTCGTGCCGCCTCCACTGCCGCATTCAGTGCCAATAAATTCGTTTGAAATGCTATTTGATCAATCGCTTTGATGATTCCTGAAATCCTCGCTGCCGATTCGGTAATCGCGTGCATTGAACGTGATAGTTGCTCCCCCTTCTCATATCCCGCACGCGCTGAATCGTTAGCATTCTTCGCCAATATATCCGCCTGTCGTGCGTTATCGGTATTTTGGCTATTAATCGCCGTACTTTCTTCGAGTGTCGCGCTCACCTCTTCGACACTGCTCGCCTGCTCGCTCGCCCCTTGTGCCAATGAACTAGATGATGATGCCACTTGCTCCGATGCTGACGTAATCTGCATCGCCCCATCTCGTATCGTCATTACACTCGATGTAATCGCTCGACTAATGGAACGAATAAGTATCCAAGCCAAAAATACTGCTACTAAAATAGATATAATCGATACAAGTATAAATAATTGCTTGTAACTACTTGATTTTTCTTTTGCAGCAATATTGGTATCTTCTACCAGTTGCTTATTAAGATCATAAATTTTTTGTACCGAATTTCCCATAGCTTTACGATTTTCACGCATCAATTCAACCGATTCAGTCATTTTTGCAAACAGTGCTTGAATTTCAATCGGATCGGAACTTTTAGAGAGTTTTTCAATGATTTCATGCTGATATTTTTCACTATCTTCACGCCATTTTTCATAATTGTCTTCAAATTTGCTCAATTCACTACTTTCATTTGCTGTCTTTGGCAGTGTTTTGTATCCTTTGAGACCATCCTCAATCCGTTCAAAACCTTTATCCATCTCATCAAATGCATTGACCATTTTTGACTGCATTCCAGAATCACCGTTCAAACCACGTACACGGTTTTGTTGAATGGCTACCATTTGGATTCCATTGCGTATTCGACCAACATTGACGAGGGCAGGTACACGATTTTCCCCAATTTCAACTACATCGTCCTGCCATCCGCTAGTCGCGTTGTAACCCATAATTGCCAACGTAATCATAGCAATCACCATAACACTCGTTAAAAGTGTTAATTTTGTTTGCAACACCATGTTTTCCAACCAATTCATTTTATTCTCCTTTAGAATTATCATTTTTTTGGATTTGCTCTAAGCTCAGCAATTCATCTGCTTCGAACAATTTCAAAACATCCAAAATCATAATGACGTTTTCCCCTATCTGCGCCATAGAGCAGATGAAATCAGTATCAATAGTGTTACCAAATTTTGGCGGTTCGCTGAGATTGCTATTCTCAATAGTTGCTACCTCTTCCACCCGATCAACGATAAATCCGATGTTCACTTTATCCACTTCGATAATAATAATCGCCGTATGCATATCTGCCTCACGATCCTCCATCTCAAAACGACGTCTTGTGTCAACCACAGGAATAATTGATCCACGAAGATTGATCACACCACGCATATAATCAGGAGTTTTCGGAACATTCGTCACTTTCATCATAGCGATGATCTCTTTGATCCGATCGATACCGATACCGTATTGTTCCGATCCTAAAAAAAAAGTCAGATATCGTTCACGCCGAGATAACTGTGTGTTTTGTTCCATATTAAACCCCTAGTACCATTTTTACCGATTTGACCAATTTTTCATCATTGAACGGTTTTACCATCCATCCAGTAATACCGATCTCTTTACCTGCCATTTTCATCTGTTCCGAACTTTCTGTGGTTAATACAATGATTGGTTTTGTTTTATAACGATCATCGGTTTTGATCAACCTAGCTAGATCTAACCCGTTCATCTCCGGCATGTTGACATCACTAATCAACAAATCAAAACTTTCGCTCCCTTTTTGAAGTGCTCCCAATAA
>NZ_JBAQPS010000373.1:0-2570 GCF_049305995.1 Sulfuricurvum sp. | reverse complement strand
GGGTTTTACTCAGTTCAAATCCGACACGATACTCTTCTTCAGTACTGATGAGTGAAGCCGCTTCAAGCGCTTCGACCCACTCACTCGGTACAAATATCCCCGGAACATTTTCATCTAAAAAGCGTGCAGTGCGGAGTTTTGTGATCGGGAAATAGCCCAAAACGAGGACGCACTCAGCACTGTTTTCATGGTTGGCTTCTGCCATCATATTGAGCAGTTTGCGAGCATTTTCGAGATCGTAGACGGGTTGAGAAATGATCGCTATCGCACCGTGAGCTACTTTTTTGGTCATTTTTTTCTGCAATGTCGCACTGCTTTTGGCATAGGCGTCGATAACGGCGAAGGGGTAAATCTCTTGGACGGGGGCGAGGAGTTTTTGCTCCGCCAAGTCGGTTCCGTTGTTGAGCGTCGTGATGATGTCGAGGAGGAGTTTGCTGTTCCCCTCGAATACCCCTTTGGCGTGCGGCTGATCGGAGTAGTGGGCACTGTCACCCGTGAGGGCGAGGATGGCACGGACGTTGGATTCGTTCGCACCGAGGAGATCGGATTGCAGTGCGATACGGTTACGGTCTCGCATACTCATCGTTGCCAGTGTCGGAAGTCCGAAACGATCTTGGAGTTTCATCGCGGCGAAGAGGGCGTTGTATTTAAGTTTCGCGAGGGGGTTGTCGGTGGTGCTGAAGCCGTCTACGAGTTTATCGAGACCCAATGCGGCGATTTTTTCAATCGTCGGGGCAAATTGAGCTGAACGAGACGGGGTAGTCTCTAAAGTGATATAGGTTCCGTGACGGAGTTTATGAATAAATGATTCGAACAAAAGCTACCCTTGGATATAATTGCATCATTATAACAAAATGTGGGAAATCTATTTTGATAAAATTAGCGGTATTTGATTTCGATTCGACATTGATGGATGGTGAAACCATCGATTTTTTTGCAGAAGCTCTAGGGATCGGTGAACAAGTCTCTGCCATCACGGAGCGGGCGATGAACGGGGAACTCGATTTTTTTGAGTCTCTCCAGCAACGTGTTACCCTCTTAAAAGGGTTGGAGTTTGGTCTTGTCGAAGAGATTTGCCAAAATCTCCCCTATATGAACGGTGCAGTAGAAACGATCGCGGCACTGAAAGCGCGCGGTATTAAAGTAGTCTGCTTCAGTGGCGGATTTCGCACAGCGACTTCGTATGCGAAAGATATCCTCGGATACGATGCTGATTTCTCGAATGTGCTACATTCGAAGGATGGAAAGCTCACGGGACTGGTCGGCGGAGATATGATGTTTGATTTCTCCAAAGGGGACATGTTGCAACGTCTGCAAGGGCTTTTCGGCATTAGTGAAGAAGAGACGATGGTGGTGGGTGACGGTGCGAATGATAGATCGATGTTTGCCCACGCCGGAACACGCGTCGCTTTTTGCGCCAAAGAGATCCTCAAAAAAGAGGCAAATGTTATCATTGAGACGAAAGATCTCACACAAATTATTACAAAGGTATTTTCATAATGTTAGAGAACTCATTATGGTTGCGTTACAACCCTACTAAAACAATCCGCGAAGTTTTGGCACGTCTGTACGAGTGCAGTGCGGTAGAGATCAGTGATGATGAACGTGAATTGTACGCTTCTCTTAAACGTCATTTGACGAAAAAAGAGTTTCGAATGGTGATGATGAACGAAGCGGGGCTATCTCCTGAAGAGATCGGTGCGGAAGTAGGAGTGATCGGTGAAGAACTCACCAAAGCACAGTACAAAGCGTACCGCAAGATCCGTCAGGATAAAATTCGTTTGGAAGTGCGCGCACGTCAAGCCAAAGAAATGATAGAAGAATCATTGGATTAATCTTTCATTCAAATAATTTCAGATAGTATAATTAGATTTTTAAATAGCAGAGGAATTGTCATAGATGAAATCGGTTTCATTATTTATTTCAATGGTTGTATTTATTAGTATAGGTGCAACTTCACTCACGGCAGATATTGCAAGTGGGCAAAAATGGTATACTAAAGGGTGTAAGAGTTGTCATGGTAATGGCAGCAAAGGTGCTGCGATGCATACTCAAGAAGAGTGGGATGAACTGTTTAAAAATGGTGGAGCTGTAATTATCAAAAAACACGCTAAAACACCGGCTGAAGTGTATTTTAATGGTGAAAATTTTCAAAGTAAATCAAAAGACCTTCGCGATTTTTTGTTTGAATATGGTTCAGATTCAGGAAATGTTCCTGCTTGCTAAAAGCACTTTGAGACTCTTAAAGTGTGAGAGTTTGATACATTTTTGATAAAAAAAGCAAAAAAACAACGTATTAACATTCGGTTAAAGCTCCATTTATTCTTTATCCGATATGATTAAGGGGTATCAAGACACCTTCACTATTTTTTAGAAAATGTTGAAGGTGTCTTAAATCAATAATTTCGAAGGAGAACGACATGAAAAAGTCAGCTTCATGCTTTTTTGCGGCTCTTGTTGCTGTAGGAATGATGAGTACAGCGGCATCTGCCGATGTTAAAAAAGGTCAAAAGACTTATTTAAAAACCTGTAAGAATTGTCATGGGAATGGGACCAAAGGTGCCGCTATG
>NZ_JBAQPS010000372.1:0-1732 GCF_049305995.1 Sulfuricurvum sp. | reverse complement strand
GCGAATTGCGGGGATTTTTTCAAAAGTACTGTCGATCATCGAGACAAAAATAGAGCGCCCGTATTTCTCGATCGAAAATCCGAGCACGGCGAAAACAGCGATAACCCCCGCCATCAATGCCAGTGTCACCCCAAACGAATTGGTGTAATCATGTAGGGAAGAATAAGCACTTACCCCTAGATTTTTCAGATAATTAACCACCACGATGACCAATATCAAAGGGAAGAGGGACAATGCCCCAACAAAAATATAACGAAGTAAAAATCGGATTTTGGTAGCCATTAAATAAACCTTTTCTATGACAAATTGCCAAATTATAGAACAGATTTTGAAACACTGCACTACAATATCACTTTTAGAGGAGAAACCATGCAACCATTTGTCGAATTTAAACTCGATTTAGAGACTTTTATTTCTGATCTAAATACCCTTATCGAGATTAACCATAAAACCATAGAGAATTTACTCGCAATTTCTGAAAAAACCTATGCCAATTTTGTCCGCCCTTTTGATCTAATGGAGGAGGATTTGGAGCTATTATTCACTCCGCTATCTCACATCAATGCGATCAAAAACTCCGAAGCTTCCCAAAAAGTATACGCTAGAGCTCTCCCGATTCTCACCGATTACTCCACCTTTATCGGGCAAAATCTCGATATTTATGAAGCGTTCAAAAGTGTCAAATCCCGTGAATATGACTCTCTAAACACTGAACAGTGCCGTATTTTGGATCTCAACATTCTCCATTTCGAGCTTGCAGGTGCCCATCTGGATGATGCTTCCAAAGAGCGTTTGGCGGAAATCAATCTGCGTAAAAGCACCCTCACCAACGACTTCT
The DNA here is from genome assembly GCF_049305995.1 of Sulfuricurvum sp. GTDB lineage: Bacteria > Campylobacterota > Campylobacteria > Campylobacterales > Sulfurimonadaceae > Sulfuricurvum. The sequence continues at coordinate 894 of NZ_JBAQPS010000372.1, read as the reverse complement.
CCCAAAACGTCCTCGATGCGACGAATGCGTATGAAAAAATCATCACCGATCCTGCCGATGTGGAGGGTATCCCTGAGAGTGATTTGGAAAATGCCCGCTTCGAAGAGGACGGTGTCACCAAATACCGCTTTACCCTCCAAATGCCCTCTTATATCGCCTACATGACCTATGGGACTAACCGCACTATCCGAGAGGAGCTGTATCGCGCCTACACCACCCGTGCACCCCAAAACGGAGAAATTATCGATGAGCTGATGGCATTACGTCAGGAGAGCGCAAAGCTTCTCGGATTTGAAAACTATGCCGAATACTCCCTCGCGTCCAAAATGGCACCGAGTACGGAAAGTGTGTTGAAGTTTTTAAATGAACTGATCGATGCTTCCCGTCGTCAAGGGCTGCGAGAACTCGAAGAGTTACGCGCCATCGCTCCGGACGTTGATCTGCAAAGCTATGACAGTGCCTACTACGGAGAAATCCTCAAAAAAGCCCAATACGATATCGACGAAGAGGAGTATCGCCCCTACTTCGAACAGCGTAGCGTGATGGAGGGGATGTTTACCTTTTTGAATCAACTCTTCGGCATCCGTTTTGTCGCTCAAAACATCGAGCTATGGGATCCGAAAGCGAGTGCCTATGATATTTATGAGAGAGAGGAACTCACCGCACGAGTCTATTTCGACCTCGAAGCCCGCAAAGATAAACGAGGCGGCGCATGGATGCACAATTTCCAAACCCATTGCGAAGATACAGCGGGATGTACCCATCTCTCTAGCGCATTCGTCGTCTGTAACTTCCCCCCCTCTTCCGAAACCTCTCCCTCACTACTACGACACGATGATGTCGTCACCCTCTTCCACGAGATGGGACACACGATTCACCATCTACTGAGCAAGG
>NZ_JBAQPS010000371.1:0-7574 GCF_049305995.1 Sulfuricurvum sp. | reverse complement strand
CTTTTCAAAGAAAAGATACAACAGCGAATGGTAGGAATCGCCCCCTCAGGTGTCACCCATACTCTCAATCTGAGTTTCGCTGAGACGATCACCTACGCATCCAAACAAACCTATGAAACTTCGTTTTTAATTTTCCAAAGCGTCCAAAAACTCCTCACCGGTGTCGTCCCTGCCAAAGAGGTGGGAGGGGTAGTGAGTATCGTCCAAATCACAGCCGATGCTACAGCGTACGGATGGATGAGTTTACTCTTTTTCTCTGCCCTCATTTCAGTCAATCTCGGTGTCCTTAATCTCCTCCCTATCCCCGCTCTGGATGGTGGGCATATCATGTTCAACCTTTACGAGATGATCCGCCGCAAAGCACCGAGCGAAGAGGTTATCTACCGCCTTACCATCGGCGGATGGGTACTGCTTCTAGGGCTTATGAGTTTAGGGCTTTATAATGACTTTACGAGGTTAATGCAATGACAACACTCGAACAAAAACGCCATTTTGACCGCATTATCGAGAGAGTTGAAAAAGCCCGATTACAGGTTAATGATCATCACATCGTCAAAATCGTCGCGGCTAGCAAATATGTCGATGCAGAGGCGATAAAAGCACTCTATGCAATCGGGCAGCGTGCTTTTGGAGAAAACAAAGTTCAAGACCTCGTTACCAAAAGTGAAGCATTAGAAGAACTCCCTATCGAATGGCATTTCATCGGAACGTTGCAAAAAAACAAGATCAACCATCTCCTCAGTGTTCGTCCTCATTTGATTCACTCTATCGATTCGATCGAACTCGCCCATGCTCTGAATGAGCGTCTTGACCGTGAAAATATGAACCTGCGTGCCTTAGTTCAAATCAACTCTGCCTATGAAGCATCCAAAAGCGGTTTTTTGCCTGAAGAGACACATGAAAAATACGTTCAAATCATGGAAGAGTGCCCAAGATTGCAACTGCAAGGGGTAATGTCTATCGGTGCTCATGTCGATGACCCAACCGTGATTCGAAACAGTTTTGAGACGACTCGCCGTATTTTTGAAACTTTGCCAAACGCTACTGTTTGTTCGATGGGAATGAGCAATGATTTTGAAATGGCGATCGAATGCGGCTCAAATATGATTCGTTTAGGCTCTATTCTCTTCCCAAAAAGATGATTTTTTTCCCTATTAATATAGGATAGTATAACAAATCTTCTTTTTCCTATGATATAATCTTCAATAATAGCAGTATCAAAAAGGTTACCAGTGAAAAAAACAAAACAACGAGCAATGTTTTATGCTTTGAGTCTTGTGGTACTCCTTATTATTGTTTTTATTTTCACAATCATTCAAGATAAAAAAGAAGTCCTTGAAGAAAAAACTTCTGCTCACCGTGCTCTTTTACGTAATTCTTATGATCTAGCAATATTTGATACTTATAAAGGGCTCAATGAATTGGGCTATAAACTTGCCGGAGACCGTGAAATTGTTGATGCTTTTACCACTCATGATCGTAAAAAGCTATATCGCCTAAGTCTTCCGTACTTTGAAGAAGCAAAGCGCAACGGCGAAGTCGATACGAGCGGATTTGTCGGTGCAGATGGGATACATTTTCTCCGTATTCAAGACCCGAAAAGATACGGCGATAATATTTTACATAAACGTCCCGTACTGGCATATGCTATTAACACTCGTCAAAGTGTTACCACTTTGGATGTTACCATCTATGATGTTTCAGTTGTCACAATTATCCCCATTTTTCAAAATAATACTTTTATTGGTATCATTCAAACGGTTGCAAAAATCGATCGTGTTCAAAAACGCCTTAATGCTCATTCAGGGATTAAAAGTGCCATCGCTTTCGATACTAAAAAACTTCAAAAGCTTCTCTCCGATAAAAATCATACTACTTATCAAGGCTATTCACTTGTTTCCTCTAATGACCCTCTTTTCGATCATCTTCCTTCAAATTTTACCTTTGAACGAAGTAACCGTTATACGATAAACGATCATGAGTATGTGATTGCTTCACGCGCTCTCACTAACTATCAAAATGATGTCATTGCCATGATGACATGTGCTTTTGATATTACAGAAGATGTTAGGGAATATGAAAGAGAACTCCTGCATCTTCTTATCATCAGTTTTGTATTGCTTGGTATTGTTGGAATCATCTTACACTATGGTTTTCAAATCTTAATTCGACGAATCGATCGCGATGCACAGATCACTAGAGAACTCAATCAAAAGTTAGAACATCAACTTTATACCGATCATCTTACTGCTCTACCTAATCGAAAAGCTCTAATACACGATATCCATTCCAGCCGTTTTTATGCCCTTATCCTTTTAAATATTGATAATTTTAAAGAAATTAATGATTTTTACGGTCATGCGATTGGAGACGAAATTCTCATAGCTCTTACCCATTCTATTCAAGAAGCCATTCAAAATTTTCCAATACGATTGTATAAAATGCCATCCGACGAATATGCTATCGCATTCCTTGAACCAATGAGCCAAGCTAAAATTGAAGCCTCACGTCTTAGTATTATCCATCTTCTGCAATCCAAACATTATGATGTTCATGGTGCAAGTATTTATATTACTATTACAATGGGTATGGATATAGCATTAAAGCGTAATAGCACTACCATTAATCTTCTCGTAAATGCCGATATGGCACTTAAAGCAGCAAAAAAACGACATCTTAGTTATATGCTCTATGATGAAAAACTTCAGATCAAAAAAGAGTATCAAAATAATATTTTATGGAGTAAAAAAGTTAAAGAAGCAATTGAAAATCAACGTTTTTCTCTTTATTTTCAACCCATTATCGATCCAAAAAACGGAGAATTAATCGAATATGAAGCCCTTATTCGAATGATTGATTTAGACGGATCAATTATTTCCCCCAACTATTTTCTTCCAGCTGCAAAACAATCACGTCTTTATCCATTTATTTCTCAGTTTGTCATAGATGAAGTATTTAAAATGTTGGAAAATACCCCCCATTGCTACTCAATTAACCTCTCAGTAGATGATATTTTTGATAAACCTACTAAACAATTTTTAATAAGTAAACTTCGCTCTACTTCTCATGCAAAACGAATTATTTTTGAGCTCCTAGAGAGCGAAGGGATTGAAAACTATCAGGAAGTATCATCATTTATTGCAGAAGTCAAAGAATTTGGTTGCAGGATCGCTATCGATGATTTTGGTACAGGCTACTCTAATTTTGCCCATATTTTACGACTTGATGTTGATATTCTTAAGATCGACGGTTCTTTAATTCGGAATATTGATACAGATGACAATGCACAAACTATTCTTACTGCAGTTACTGAATTTTCAAAACACTTAGGTCTCAAAACAATCGCAGAATTTGTTCACTCTGAAGCAGTGTATCAGAAATGTATTGAGCTTAAAATTGACTATTTACAAGGATATCACATCTCTGAACCTAAACCTCTATAAGACAATAGAACAATACGGAATCCCTTACGTTCTCCATCAAGTAAAGTAATATACCCATCATGTGATTCAGCAATATTTTTAGCCAACACTAGACCTAAACCATTACCTCGTTCTTTCGTACTCTTAAACGCTTCAAACAGAATTTTTTTATTCTCGATAGGAATACCGGTATCATATATATCAAAAATATGGGTAGTACTCTTTTTTTGATAAAAAATCTCGATTTTTCCATCTTCTTCCTCATCAAGTTCGATGGCATCAATCGCATTAAAGACAAAATTGGTAAATAGCATGGTAAGCAAATCCATATCACCGAACAGTTCAAAATCCTCTTCAGGAAAAATAAATTCAATAGGTTTTGCATAGCTATAATAGCTGATCGCACTCATCAATGCTTCACGCAATTGCCACCATCGAAAAGCATTTTTCTGCGCACTCACCCCTTTTGAAAACATCAACGTCGCTTTGATAATCCGTTCAATCCGATAAAGCGATTTTTGAATCTCTTCCACGATAGGACGATTCTCTGGGATAACCCTTTTGATCAGTGTCGACGCGAGCAGTGCGATAGAGCCGATAGGATTACGGATTTCATGGCTGAGATGTGCCGCCATCTGCCCCATCGTTGCGAGATTTTCTTTGCGCTTTTGTTCGGTGATATCGGTCGCACTTAAGAGCCGTTTTTCATTATGATGGGCTGATTTGATGAGATAGGAGCGCTCTTTAAAGGTCATCTCATAATCTTCGCCTTCCAAATGAAGGGTATCAAAAAGCTTTTCCAGACGTTTGGCTTGAGAGTTTTGGAGAAAAATGGAACCATCCGTCTCTACGATCCAAATGGCATTTGGGAGAAACTCGATAACCTGTTCAATCGTACTTTGAAGATGGTTATACGATTGTCGCAGAGCAACATACTCCTCTTCGACCTTGTAAGTTTGATCGATAAGGGCTTTAAGCTCTTCTGGGGAGATACTCTGACTCACGCTATTCCTTGACGGGGTCAAAAATCCCCCAAATGAACTAAAATTCGATACAGACCGTAAGCATCTTCCGTACCGCATACCTCACGAATCGAGTGCATGGCCAGCTGTGGAATCCCGACATCGATCGTCTCAACCCCCAAGCGTGTAGAGGTGATCGGACCGATGGTCGATCCGCACCCCATATCGCTACGGGTGATAAATGTCTGTGTCGGAACATGAAGAGAACGTGCGCACTGAACAAACCGTCCCTGCGTCCGTGAATTGGTCGCATAGCGGTGATTCGAGTTAATCTTGATCGCCACCCCACCATTGAGGAGCGGTGCATGTTCAGACTCATGTTTACTCGGAAAATTGGGGTGCTGCGCGTGGGCGTTGTCACACGACACCATGATGGAATGACGCATCAGCTTCTCATACTCATCTCCCGCGATCCGTCGCAACGTCTCCTCCACAAACGTCCCCCCTGCCCCGATATGAGACTCGCTTCCCACCTCTTCGTGATCCATAAACGCACACATCATCGGATACGAGGTCTCCAAAAGTGCCTGAAGTCCTATGTAACAGCTGAGGAGATTATCCAATCGCGCCGAAGCGATCAGATCACTATTGATCCCGATAAAAGAGCCTTTTTGCGTGTCGTAAAAACTGAGTTCATGGGCTAAGAGGGTCAGGTTCTCCGTATCTTCTTGGATATGTGAGAGGATAAAACTCTCAAAATCGACCTCCCCCGTCGCGATGATAGGGACAATATCGCTCTGGGCATTGATGGAGCGGGAGCTATTCGCGTCACGATCCAGATGGATAGCGAGAGAGGGGATAATAGCGATAGGACGGTTGATATTGATGAGGGCTTCACGACGCACTTCTCCTTCTAGATAGACAACCCGACCCGCCAGCGATAAATCGCGATCAAACCACGGGTTCAGCAACACTCCGCCGTAAGGCTCAACACCGAAACGCTTTACCCCTGCGGAGGTGGTCAGCGGATTAGGTTTGAGGCGAAGATGAGGCGAATCAGTATGAGCACCTACAATCGTGTACCCTTTTTCCTGACATGGAGGGTACGTAAAAGCGATGATGGAGGAGTCGTTACGGGTGACATAATAATCCTGCCCCTCTTCAAGGTTCCACGTCTCATCTTCAGCCAGATGGATGAACCCGCGACACTCCAATGTTTTTGCCATCCACTCCACCGCATGAAACGGGGTCGGTGAGGCATCAATAAAATTGATCAGTTCTTCGTTAAATTCGCGCATTAGCCTTTATCCTTTACTTCAAAAAATAACCTCTTACCATTTTCCCAACTTCGGGAAAATGGTCTGATTTTTCAAATATAATCTTATTTATAAATATCGCCCCTACTATCTGCTTTATAGACATAGACTAAAATCTCATCTTCGATAATCGTATACAAAAATCGATATTTACCGACACGTAAACGAAAATGTCCTTTTTTATTGACCATTGATTTTGTATCTACTGCATTAGAAAAAGGATCATTACAAAGTTCTTCGAATACTTCTAAAACTCTATTGCGTAGTTTCGGTACCGCTTTTTCAAGAAATTTATCAACATCTTTAGAAGTTTCAAGACGATACATTTAAAGATACTTTCGTTTTAATTCATCAAAACCGACAGTTTGACCCTTTTTCTTTTCATCCATTGCTTTGTTAAATGCGATTTCGTCATCTTTCGTAAACGTTGTATCATCATCTTCATATATTCTGACAGCGCTTGGCGGTAACAATTTTAAAAAAGCGAGCAATGCGTCTTTTAAATCATTTTGTATTTCTAAGTGTACTGTTTGCATAGTAACTCCTTTTTCTGCCTACTGTTATTATATCTTTTTTATTTCAGTATCTAAATTCAATTTTTTCATCACTTCTACCAGTGAATACACTTCGCTTTTACCGCTTTTAAGCTCATTTATACGCTGATCGGCTAGCATCGTATCCATACGTTCTTGTATCTCTTCCCACATTGTCTCTGAGATCAAAACAGCCGGCAGTTTCTCCATAAAATTCGCCCTACTCATTGTATACGACTCTATTTGCAGGCTATGGCTTTGAGCGCTTTGTCGAAATCCGAAACGTATAGGCTATCTTGAACGATTCGGTATTTTTCGAACTCGCTTATCGCATGAGCTTTGGCAATTTCGGCTGTGACTTTGCCGATGTCTTGCAAGACTTCCCGATCGGTCGCCGCGATGAAACGGTTTAGTCGCTCTTCCCAATCGGACATAGTCATGGGGATATTTCGCAATGCCATATCTTCGGCGATGTCCAAATAAGCATTGACCAGCCTTTGCAGCCCTGCTAGCTCTTTGTCGGTGAGGTAATTTTTTGCTATCACGACATCAAATTTTTGGATTTTTCCATGCGGTGCGTCTTTCCAAGAGGTTAAGCCCATATTGTTTTTTTGAACATCGGCTCGGTTGTAGACCACTTCGGCGGCGGTTTGACCGTGAATCGCCCAATGAAGTTTGTTTTGTACGGTCGCAAAAAATCGTTTGGTGGCGGTAGCCGTGATATCGTAATCGATAGCTGTCGCGTAGATGTCGGTAATCTTTTGATAAAACTTCCGTTCGCTTAGTCGTATTTCTCGAATGCGTTCGAGTTGTTCTTCAAAATATTTTTTTCCAAGAATCGAACCATCGTTTTTGAGACGCTCATCATCCATAACATAGGCTTTTATCGTAAATTCTTTGATGACAAGCGTCGCCCATTTACGAAACTGTACCGCTTGCTCGGAGTTTACCTTGTATCCGACGGCGATGATTGCGGAGAGATTATAGTGCTTGGTATCATAAGTTTTGCCGTCTTTGGCAGTTATTCGAAAATTTCGAATAACTGCATCCTCGGCTAGTTCACTATCAGAAAATATTTTTTTCAAGTGATAATTGACGGTATGCGTTTCTACATTGTATAAAGTTCCCATCATTTTTTGGGTAAGCCATACATCTTCATCCGCATACACTGCTTCAACACCTCCCTCACCACTCGCTGCGACAAACGTGAGGTATTCTGCTGCGGAAGAACGAATGGTAGGAAGTGATTTTGTTTTCTTGCTCATCCCTCTATCTCCGCATATAGTCGATCAATACGCTGTAGCGTTTGAGATTCATTCATCTGTAGCTGTTTCTCCATTG
>NZ_JBAQPS010000370.1:0-7394 GCF_049305995.1 Sulfuricurvum sp. | reverse complement strand
CGGTCGAACCGTTTGATCGTGGTAGGTGCTTGACTCTCACTGATCGATACGACTGCCGAGAGGGGTATGGTTCCCCCTGTTGAAGTGCGGACATTGAGGGTATTGAGGGTGTCGATGTTTTGACGTTTCGCATCATCCAGACGCATCACGACATCGTACTCTTTCCCCCGTTCGCGGATAAAGGTGATCGTTCCGTCCCCCGAATAGCCGCTGGCGATTACACGGGCGATCTCATCGACGTTGACCCCGAGCCGTGTGGCGTTTTGGGTGAGGACGGTGATACTCAGCTGAGGTGCTTTGGGCTGAATGTTGCTTTGAACATCGGTTGTCCCCTCGATACTTTTGAGCAATTTCATTAGTTTCAAAGCCGAAGCTTCCGCATCCTCCATGTTTTGGGCTTTGATGATCACCTGAAAAGGGGTATTGATCTCGTAGCCTCCGATGTCGTTGACTTCGGTGACACTGGTCATTGTAAACCCTTTTAAACTATCGAGCATGGAACGGGTCTCTTTCATGATGTCGCTTTGGCTTCTGGAACGCTCTTTGATCGGTTTGAGGCGGACGTAAAGTGCCGATTCATGAGCCTTTTGATCATTTCCCCGCCCTACGTAGAGGGTGCAGTACTCCACTTCGGCAATTTTTCCGATACGGTGCTGAACGTCGAGTGAGAGTTTTTTCATCCCCTCGACACTCGTTCCGGCAGGAGCTTTGAGGGTGATGTCGAACTGGCTTTTGTCCTCTTTGGGCATAAATACCATCCCCAGTGTCCCCGAGAGGATGATGGAGACGATGAAAATCCCTAGAGCACCAAAGAGGGTTGTTTTTTTGTATTTCAGAACGCTTTGGATGAGAGAGCGGTATGTCTCCTCCATTCGAACAAAGAAAGGCTCCGTTTTGTGATAAAAGCGGCTGTGCTCCCCTTTGGCGATTTGGGACGCTATCATTGGGATAAGGGTTATAGCAATGACGAATGAGACAGCGATAGCGGCGATGATTGTGACACCGAAACTGGTAAAGAAACGTCCCACTATCCCGCTCATTTTAGCAACGGGTACGAAAACCGCCAAAAGCATCGCCGAGATAGCGACGATAGAGAAGATGATCTCGTTTACCCCTTCGATAGCGGCATTGATACGGTCACGTCCCGCTTCGAGCCGTTTGAAGATATTTTCGATGACGACGATAGCATCATCGATGATGATCCCGATGGCGAGGGTGAGGGCGGTGAGGGTGAGGAGGTTGAAAGTTTGTCCGCTCCACCCCATGATCGCAAAGACCCCGAAAATCGATACGGGGAGCGAGACGGCGGCGATGAGGGTGAGGGTAAGATTGCGTAAAAACAAAAAGATAACGAGCGAGGCGAGGACGGAACCCAAGATCAGGTCAAACTGTACCCCATCGAGGGTATCACGGATATATCCCGTCGCATCTTGCAAGGGGGTAAGCGTCATGGTCGGCTCCAGTGCCGCCAATGCAGGGAGCTGTTTACGGACAATATCGGCGATAGCGATTTCGTTGGCTCCCGTCATTTTTTTGACCATCAATAAAACGCCCGATTTACCATCCAGCGATGCGAAACTGCGCTCTTCAGCCAAGGTATCATTTACCGCTGCCACATCTCCGAGACTAAGCCCATCACGTATCCGAAGTGTTCGCAGCGCGTCTACCGTTTTACTGTCGTTATCGATGAGGATTTGGGTCTCATGTGCGGAGTCTACCGTTTTCCCTCCGTCGAGACGGATATTTTGGGCACGGATGATATTCGTTAGATCACTCATGGTGAGGGAGTATTTGGAGAGGAGCACCGGATCGGGGGTGATGCGGATCTGTTTTTTACGCAAACCGGCAATCGTGACACCGCCGACCCTTTCGATACGCTGTAAGCGGGGTTTGAGAATCTCATCGGCATGCTTCATCATCTTTTGGGTGTCGTTACCGGACAAAAAGAGGGTGATGACAGGGGATGAGTTGAGCGAGTATTTATCGACCGAGGGTTTATCCACCTCATTTGGGAGTTGAATACTCGAGACTTTGTCGCGGACGTCATTGACCGCTTCGTCGAGATTTTTGGAGAGTTTGAATTGGGCGACGACGACACTGATCCCTTTGGAACTGTCCGAGCTGAGGGTATCGAGTCCCGAAATCCCGCTCACCGCCTCTTCGATTTTGTCGCTCACCTTGCTCTCGACGATGTCGGCATTGGCTCCTTTATAGGTCGTGGTGACGATGACGATCGGAAAATCGACGTTGGGATAGAGTCCCGAGGGCATACCGCCTCGTTCGACCAACCCGAAAAAGATCAACGCGAGGGCGAACATAATGGTGGTGATAGGGCGGGTAATGGCAATTTTGTGCATAATAAGTCCTATTTAGCCGTGATCATGCCGTCGCCGAACGTGCCGGGACGCAATCCTGAACCGTCGGCCTCGGCGGTTAATTGACGGTTTTTGGTATTGATAGCAGGGTAGATTTTAATGATTTTGGTACATTTACCCGTCGATTTACCATCGATTGAGGTGCAAAAACGATCCCCCACTTTGACCTGTGAGCCGAATTTGGAATCGTACTGGATGAGAAGCTTGGTTTGATCGCTGATGAGTTTAAACAGCGGTGTTCCCCCCATGGACGATACCATATCCCCTAGTTCGATATTTTTTTCGGAGATACTTCCCGCAAATGGGGCGGTGAGACGCATTTTAGAGAGTTTTTGTTCGGAATAGGCGACCGATAATCGAGTACGTTCTTGCTGGGAGCGTTTGGCATCCAGTTCGGCTTTGAGTTTGCCAAGGGTATTTTTATCAAACACCTGCGCACTTTTTTCATAGCGGGCGTACTGATCGCTCAAAAAGGCGGTCTCTTTGGAAATAGCCTCCAAATCGGCTTTCGCCATTTGAAGCGATAACTGCTCTTCGGTACTCTCTAGTTGGAGGAGGAGGGAGCCTTTTTTGACATGATCGCCGTTTTGAACGGAGACGTTTTTAACAATCCCCGAGGCATTCATCCCCAGAGAGGCTTCACGGTAGGCTTGGGACTCAAACGTGGCGTACACATCTGCCCACAACGATAAGGTACAGAGGCTAGAGAGTAGGGCAATTTTTTTCATTTTTCATCCTTGATTAGAGTCATTAGATCGATTCCATACGCATAGGCGGCACTCGCTTTGGCTACTTGGAGGGTGTTACGGGCATTGCGGGCTTTGGCACGTGAGTAGGTGAGGTTGGTGAGCTCGCTGAGGTACGTTGTCGTATTGACCAGTCCCGCTTCAAAGCGTTTTTTGATAAAACCGAAGGCTTCGAGACGCGCTTCCTCTTCGGCAATGGCTGCGTCGTAGGCATTTTGGGAGGTTTGGATCGACATGAGGGCTATTTCGGCATCGTTGTTCAGACTTTGGATCTTGTAATCCAAGAGATTCTGGGCTTTAAGGGTATCGATACGGGCTTGTTCACGCTCTTTTGCGATGCGTCCCATATCAAAAAGGGTCATAGAAAGGGATGCGGTGATTTCGTTTTGGTTCAGCGGCTGGAGATTGGTTCCTCCCATCGTATCGTAGCCGCTGTATTCCATGTATTTGTGTTTCGCTTCGAGGGTGATAGAGGGGAGATAGGTATAGCGATCTTCGGTGTTGCGTAAAATATCGATTTTCGAGCGATCACTTTGCAGATCATGGCGCTCTAGTGTTGTTAACGTCGGCAATGCAAGCTCTCGGAAGAGGAGCGGCTCACGAATCGATGTGGCACTCAGGAGTTCCAGATGTTTACGATGTTTTTCGAGGAGCATTTTGAGATTTTGTTCGTCATACTCGGTTTCGAGTTTCGATGCAATCAACGATTTGAGAATATCGGTGGTAGCGAGGTCGTTTTTTACGAGTACCTCATAACGTTCCACTTCGGAGAGGATCTCAATTTTTTTCTCTTTATTGACATTCAGTCGCTCTTGGGTATCGAGATAATCATAATACGCCGCGATAGTCTCCATAAGGACATTTTGCTCTTCTTGCGCGAGCGAGTGGGAGGCAGAACTCATCGACGCATGGAGCGCATCAAGAAGCACTTCACGCCGAAACCCGTCAAACACACTGATTTGCGCCCCTATCTCGGCACCTTGGATTTTATTCGGCTCAAACGCAGGTGTTTTATCTTTTTTCTTATAGAGGGCAGTGGCGGTAACTGTCGGGAAATAGGCTGTTTTTGCCTCATCGAGCAGAGCTTCAGATTTCTGTATCTCCAAACGTGCCGATTCGACCCGTAAATTGGTTTTGGCACTCGGAAGCAACGATGCGAGATCGGCGCACATGAGCGATTGGGCGGCGAGGAGTAAAAGAGCCGTATTCCTCATACTGTTTTCCTTTTTTAAATCGTAATTATGTTTTATGTTGACAATGGTAACATTAAATGTGAACAATGTCAACATCACCTCATCTATTTTATACAACTCATGTTACAATACTATCATGAATAATGAGCCTGCTAAAAAAACATCCCCTTATCACCACGGAAATCTCAAAGAATCATTGGTGGAAACCGCATTGGAGATGATTGACAAAGAGGGGCTGGACTCCGTTACACTGCGTGATTTGACACAGCGTCTAGGGACGTCACGAACCGCCGTTTACCGCCATTTTGAAAGTAAAGAATCATTGATACTCGGGGTAATCCAAAAAGGGTACGAACAGCTTGATCTGATGTTTACCCCTATATTCGAAGATCGTACTCAGAGTGTTGCACAGCGGTTTGAGCGAATGGGGAGATCGTATCTGGATTTTGCGATAGCGCACCCGAATCTCTATCGATTGCTGTTCGGTGATAATTATCGTCAAGAACGCGAAGAGATATGCGATTACAAAAACGAGAGCCAAGCCACGGGATTGTACGCTCTTATCGGATTGCTTCTTGAAGCACAGGAAGAGGGAATTATTGCGCGGGAAAATCCGATGATTCAGGCAGCGACGGTATGGGCATCGATCCACGGGCTTGCTTCACTGTTAATCGACGGACATTTGATGATGAGTGACAATTTGGATGAAATTTACCGGTATTCGCAAGCAGTATTACTTCGGGGATTACAATAAAGTAATATAGTATGGCTATACTTGTGTTAAAAACGGAATAATTGGATGAAATACTTTTTACTTTTTTTAGCTTTAACCCTATCGTTGTATGGCGGTGATTTACGCTCTAAAATCGATCACATTATCGTCGTTTATCTCGAAAATCGCAGTTTTAACAACCTCTTTCGAGGATTTGAGGGAGCCGATACCTCAGATAAGCCAATGGATCTGTATGCGATGCAAATTGATCGCAATGGCACTCTTTACCATCAGCTTCCGATGGGAGAAAAATCGTTACAGGCAGGATTTACGAGTACACTTCCCAACGCACCATTTTTACTCGATACCACTGTATCTCAAGAGGGGATGATTCCCGATATGGTTCACCGTTTTTATCAAAACCAGCTTCAGATTAACGGTGGGAGAAATGATCGTTTTGTCGATATCAGCGATGAAAAAGGGCTAACGATGGGATATCACGATATCTCTAAGAGTGCACTATGGCGTTATGCGAAAGAGTTTACCCTTTGTGATCGTTTCTTTGCGGCGGCATTTGGCGGATCGTTTTTGAACCATCAGTGGCTCATTGCCGCACGTACGCCGTACGTTGGGTTAGAGTCGAATATTTCTCGCTATGAGTTGAACGAGGGCGGGGAGATTGTTCATGATGGTATTCTCACCCCTGATGGCTATGCAGTCAATACGATACAGCCATATCATCCTCCGTTCAAAATCAAATATTCCGATCCCTCATTGCGTCTGAAGCCTCTCAAATACGATACGATAGGGGATACTCTGAGCGATAAGAACATATCATGGAGTTGGTACAGCGGCGGATTTGATGATGCGCTCTCAGGGAAGGGCGATGAAATCCATTACCAATACCATCATAATCCGTTTTTGTATTTCGCCCGCTACGCTCCCGGTGCGGAAGGGCGTCAACATCTTAAAGATGAAAAAGCATTTTTTAGCGAATTAAAGGAGGGGAAATTGCCGAGTGTCGTATTCTTCAAACCCTCTGCACGTGATAATCAACACCCCGGATACGCGAGTATCAAAGCGGCGGATGAAAAACTTTCTCAAATCGTCGAAGCAGTTCGAAGTCATCCGAATGTCTGGAATAAATCGCTTATTATCGTCACCTACGATGAAAATGGAGGATTATGGGATCATGTTGCTCCACCGCAAAAAGATCGATGGGGTCCGGGGACACGGATACCGGCATTACTCATCTCTCCGCATATTAAAAAAGGGTTTGTTGATCATAGTGAGTATGATACAACGTCGATTTTACGATTTATAGAGCAAAGATACGATTTACTTCCATTAGGGGAACGATTGAGCAACCCTTTTTCACTTTAAAGAGAATTGCTCCCACGGATGACTCCACAGCTCCAACTGAGCTTTGCACTCCGTACTCACGAATCGCTCCCCCTTATCGGGTGGTGCAATAAACTCAAAGGCTTCGCCGTTTAAATCAAACCGTAATGCGTAGGCGTGCAGATACCCCCGCTCCTCTTTGCGTGCTTCGTCGGATTGCGCGTAGCGCTCATCCCCTGCGATGGGAGAACCGAGGCTTTTGAGGGCGACGCGGATTTGGTGGGTTTTCCCCGTGTGGGGTTTGATGAGAAAAAAGCGCTCATGGGTACGCAGCGCGCAGCTGATAAACTGGGTGATCGCGGGATTAGTCATCGTAGTGAGGAGTTTATAATCCCCCCGCCTTGCACTCGCCATGTCCCCTTTGATCCACCCCATTTTTTTCTTCGGTTTACGCATCGAGATTGCGAGATAATATTTCTCGATCTTTCTATTTTCAAACATTTTGCCGAATTGTGCGGCGGTTTCGGCATTTTTGGCGAGGATGACGAGACCGGAGGTCATTTTATCGAGACGGTGGACGGGAAAGAGGGGGATGCCGAGCTGTTCAGAGACCTGCAAGACAAACCCCGCTTCCTCTTCGGAGTGGAAGTTTACTCCTGCTTTTTTGGCGGCAAGGACAAAACGGTCGTTTTCATGAACGATACGAACGGGTTTTTGATTCATTTCAAGACGCTCTTTTGCTCCAAAATCTTATTTTCGTATTCTACCCGCATTAACATACGGTTTATATTTCATCATGTTCTATGATGCTACAATGATAAAAATTAGGATCGGAATATTAAAGAAAAGGGGCACTGATGTATGCATACGGAATGCACGGATGGGGGATGTTTTTCGGTTGGCTGATTCCTATTGGATTATTGTTAATGCTTGTCTATTTTTTCAACGAAAAAAGAGGTTCATCCGCCAAAGAGATTTTGGATCGGCGTTATGCCAAAGGGGAAATCGATACCAAAGAGTACCGCGA
>NZ_JBAQPS010000369.1:0-2073 GCF_049305995.1 Sulfuricurvum sp. | reverse complement strand
CACCATAGTTTGAGCTAAAAATCTGTTTCTATATTTTGGTTCCGGTGCATCTAGCGAGATAACATTGGCTATATTTTCAGGGATAAAAGAGCCTTTATTTGAAAATACCAATTTTCTGTCTTCAAATTCTACAACATTGATTTTACTACCCATTGTATAATCTTGATGAGCTATGCAGTTGTTTAATGCTTCTCTTATGATATAGGGATCATAACTATCCACTTCATCAGGAAAAAGGGAATCTGCTCTCATATAACGATATTTAAGATTTCGGATTTTCTCATACACTTTGTCAACATTTAAAATAAATGGACACGTAAAATGTTCATAATCTTTTTCGATATTGTCTTTATCTTTGAGTATCCACGTTATTTGAGCAACTGCCGGGCTTAAAAAATATTCAGATTCACTTTTACCGAGTAGCACAATAGCGGTATTTGTGATTTTTCCTTTGATAGTTATCTTCGCTTTATTTAAAAAAGTAACATCATCCCAAGATTTGATTTCATCCGCTAGTTTTGAATTTTTTATCACATAGAGTTCTCGTGCTTTATCGATTGCTTCAGGTGATAAGTCTGCGATGGTAGCATCTTCACATATTTGGATACTCCAATCAAAATCAGCGTTTTGAGATCGGATGCGCTCAAGCTCTTCGAGATTTAATGCGTGAAGTTCCTCACCGTCTCTGCCATAATAATGTCCTCTCCAAGCGACGGGGATACCCTGCGGAGCGGCCGGTATCTGAAACATTACCACACGCCCTTTATCCGTTTTGACTTCATGAATCTCTTTGAAAGTTATACGGTTCGTTGTGTGATTGGCGATTTCTGCTTTTAGACTATTGAGCTTCGCTTGATCAGCTCGAAATTGCGTTCCGACGATACTTTTGTCTTTGTCTTTTACGCCAAAAATAAGCCATGCTTCATCATGCCCTTTTAGATTTGCCTCATTCGAAAGAGCACTAAAATATTCACCCAAAGAGTCAAAATCATAACCGCTCTTTGCTTCTTTGAACTCCAAAACTTCGGTTTCAAAATTTTGAGATAAAAAGGTGTTTAGCTTTGCATCGATATTAATCATTTAATAAACTCCTCTTGTTTTAAACTGTCGCAAAATTTGTACCAAATCCCTATCAAACATCACGGCAATCTCTCGGAGGATATAGATTTTGTTGGTGATGGTATCGAGTTAGTCATTCTCTTCTGAAGTGGGATTGCAATCCCACCATCGCAGCTTTCATCAACATAGACAATAAAATTGCTGAAGCTATTTTCACTCATCAAATTACCTTAAAATTAAAACAATTCACGAATTTAATAAGCCATGCCTTTAAACTCGAATCAGCTTCTAAAATGAAATATAACGCTAACATCAAAAACCCTATAGTAAAAAAAATCACAACTATCTGATAAAGTGTTGTTAGTATTTTTATATCACTTAGTCTAGCATTAATGCCATTTTTTTCTTTTTCCAAACTTTCTAAGTCAATACCTGATTTTTCTGATATTTTTTTGAATACATTGTCAAATCTTTGAGATAAAGTTTTAATACTCTTTTTCATCATAGATATTGAAAAAAAGCTAAATAAACTCCAAATTATAATAATAGCCGAAGCAATAAGCAGTGGATAAATTTCTTTTTCAAATCTAAAAAGTAAATAAATATAAACTCCAAATTGAATAGGTAGTGAATTTACTTTTGACAAAAAGTCTGAAAGGGAATCTTGTAAGCTTTTAAAATATTTATCTCTCTCTTCTTCTAGCTTTGAATGAAACTCATCAAATGAAAACTTATGTAAAAATAACTTATATTCTCTATCTGTTTTCTCGACAATCAGTTCTAGTTTATTAAGTAAATAAAAAAATCTATTCTCACTCTCTTTGTTTTCTTCAACAATTTTAATGATATTGTCTCTAAAGAAGGCAATATACTCTTTTGATAGATTACTCTCCATAGAATCATGCAGTTTTTTTAGATTGTAACTACTATCATAAAACTCTGATGGTTTATTTTTATAACCAACTTCAATTTTTCCATTTTTTTCTGAGAGTAAAATATATTTTTTATTCAGTT
>NZ_JBAQPS010000368.1:0-4952 GCF_049305995.1 Sulfuricurvum sp. | reverse complement strand
CTTGTGAGGCTTGAGAGTGTACTGACCTGATTCGGAACCGTTTGAACAATAGAGTTGATTTTTGGTAAATCTACCGCGTATTTGATCGCATCGGATTTATTCGCTGAGATTGCTTTGACGAGATTTTGAGCACGAACAAGTCCTTCGCTATCTTTAAGCGCGACGAGCAACAAATTGCTGATAGATAATCCAACTTTTTGCTTTTGCACCGCAGTCAATTTCTTTGCTTTTTCCTGAACCTCTTTGGACTTTGTTAATGATTCCGTATACGCCAATTCGTCCTGATTGAGTTTCAACACAGCGGATTCTTTTTCAGAATTTTGAGGCATAGAGGCGATCTTTTTTTCCGCTGCCGAAAATTCTTCCAGCTTCTTTTTATCGCCTAAAGCACTGTTAATGACCAATACGCTGTTATGCAGACCTTTTTCGGCATCCTGAAAGTTTTTGAGAACGTTCTGGACTTCATCAGCGGATACTGACGAACTGCTTCCGCCCCCTAATCCAACGGAAGATGCCATATCCCCAAACATACCGGCATTTAAGCCGACCGCACACACCAATGACAAAATAATCGTATTACGCAACATGAAAGACCCCTTGTAGTCAAATATTTTTGAAACAAGGAATCTTATCCGGACAAGTGGTCATTGTTTGTCCAGTTAATAAGAGTAAGATAGTAAACTATAGGAGTGATTATGTAGAAAATTCATACCATTTTTGGTATGAATAATTTTAAGAAAGAATTTTGATCTCAGACAATTCCTAACGTTACATCAAACTCATTTGTGATACTTAACGATTCATTACGAACTTTCAAAGAGGCTCTTTGTATCTGTAATCTGAGCTGTTCTTTTTCCAATGTCTCTTTATAATTAATAACGGCATTTCTAATGAGTTCACTTCGTGAAGTACCGAACTTTGCCACCATGTCATTGAGCATCATGAAAAAATTATCATCCGTTTCTAGTGTTATTGTATGCACTATATCACCTCATAACCATATATAAAAGTATTATTTAAGTATTAGCAAAAGTATTCAAATTATTTTGATAATGATGAAATCCAATCACTACAAGCATGAATTATTGCCTCCATCAACTCATCATTTATTTCCTCTTCAAGATGTTGATAACCATACCAAACAGATACTATCTTAAATTTATATTGCGAATATGGAGTTTTGATTCGATTTATACTTTTATTTGGCAGTTGCATAGGTTTTGTCATGCTCAAATCTGATGTTTCATCAGTACAAATAGAAAAACTTAACCCTTTGTTTTTAGAATAAACTATACGGAAAATAAAACCAGATTCATCGACTTTAAAAAATAAATTTAAAACATCGCCAGTAGTTTTCTCACATACAATCGTGCTTTTATTTTTTAAAAAATTGCGTATAAAATCATTCTTTGATGGTCTGTTGGCGAATAGAATTTCAAGTGCTTCTTTATAGTCTGGATTTATCCATATTTTTTCACATATCATTTTAATTTCATTATTCGTCACAATATCTCTCCGTAAAAGTAAATCAACATAATGTTCCACTATGAGTCTCGATTCGATTGAAAAAGAAAAGTTTTCATTTTCAAGTATGGACTGAAGTATAATATAAATTTTTTCATACCATGCTACAAGATAAAACTGAAGATTATCATTACCATCTGTCGATGCTTCATCAGGTAAACTTCCGTCAATTGTTAAAAAAATACCTACACAGTGATAGTCCGGAAAATCCGCTGCAACAATATTTTTGTATTTGGCAAGTTGTTCTGAACTTTCTTGTGCAAATACTTTATTTTCTACTACAAATACAAATTTATTTTTTTCGTCTATTAGTAAAATATCAATATTTTTATATTCAAATCTAACATCAATAGACTTATTTGCAGGTGACAAATAAATATATTCTTTTAAAATTTGAAGTTTTTCATCGTCAAATCCATAATCCTGCTCTTGTGTAAATGTAATTGCATGCTTTAAAAAATTAATGAAAAAATGGTCCTTAATATCATGACCAGTACTCATCAACCAACCAAGGATTCTTGAATGTTTAATTTCTTGAGAACCCATACCGGCAATCTCGAATATATTAGTAGATTTTAAATGGTTATTGATTCTATTTATAGCTTCATTGATTTCATCGTTAAAGATTAAAGCTTCTATTTTACTTTTTTCGTTCATTAATATTTTACCTATCCTTTTTGATCACCATCGCCTCAATACTCTCATGTATCACCTTCGCACTTGGGACCACCGATGAAGAGAGGTTCAAATGGACATCCTGATCGTCGAAAAATATATCTGCACCGAACGCTTCCAAAACCTCATACTTATCGGTTCCACCGAGAAAAAAGGCTTCATCGATCCTCACACCCCACGTATTTAGTGTTTTGATCACCCTCTCATGCGTTGGTGCCCCTCTAGCGGTGACCAATGCGGTTCTAATCGGCGATTCTTTATCTTTGAACTTGTCTTGGATTTTAGAGATTGTAAAGAGGAACTTGGCAAAAGGACCTTGCTCCATGGGGTTGTGCATATTGCTCTTTTCGTGCTCGATAAAGGCTTCAAGACCATGCTCTTTATACACTAGCTCCGATTCTTCGGAAAACAGTACTGCGTCACCATCAAACGCGATTCGTACCTGATCACCCAGTGAGTTATGCACGTTCTCATGGGAGGGGAGGATTTTCGCGGCGGCGACACCACTTTTTATCGCATTGATGACATCGGCATCATTAGCGGATAAGAAAAGATCGACTTTAAAGGCTTTGAGATAATTGGACAGATCATTTCCGCTTGTCCATCCTGATCGGCTGATGTCGAGACTGCACTCTTTGATCGCATTGGTGATACGTAAACTCGTAGCCGCATTGTTTTTGGAGAGGATGATTACTTCTACTTGTTTCTCAGTAGCAGGAAAATAGGAGTTTATTTTCAAAAGATTTTCAACCAGTCGGTATCCAGTCCCTTTTGAAAGAGGAGTATTCTCGTTTTGGAGCTGATAGTCGTAGTAACCATCCAGTCCGATCTCTTCGAATATCTTGTTTTCGGCTTCGAGGTCAAAGAGTGCTCGTGAAGAAACCGCAACTACTAATTTATCGCTTAGATTGTAACCCATGTCTCTTCTTTCTCAGGCATTCAAGACATTCGTGATTGCTTCGCGGGTTTCCGCATCAAGGCGTTCGGCATTATTCAAAAGCCATGTTAAATAGGCGGGATCAGACTGCGCTACTTCCGCAGGGGTTTTACCTCGATATTTCCCGAATCCTATCGTAATCACAGCTGTCGCTTTAGTCGCTTCCATATGGTGAAGCAATGTGGCACGTAAATCACCATCGAGATCAAAGTTTTCAAGCATGTATTTGAGATCGTTACGGGCTTCGATTGCCACCTCTTCAAAGCGTTTCCCTTTGTGTTTGCCAAAAGGGATATATTCGAGGATGATTGGTTTGGAACACAACTCGATCATCGATTCTACGGTGTGTGATTCAGTGAGCTTTTCATAAAGATGTTTAAGAACGATTACATCTCCCAACGCATCATGAGCGTTGATGACGATTTCAAGCTTGTCTATCAACGGTTGCTCTTGTTTATACAATCCCCACTGGTATCGTTTGAACTGAAGCCCATGTGGAGTATCGAGAGGATGAAGAGCACGAAGAACACGGAATGTAACGATGAGCTTCATCTCTAAACCCATCCCCTCTTTGGCTAGCATCCCCAAATCAAATTCGGCGTTTTGGATCACCATCAGATTATCAGGCGTGTTTAGTTCTACGAGGCGTTTGAACGCGGTCGTCTCAATACACGTCGGTGTCCCCTCGATCATCTCGGGAGTGATGTGATGAACCGCCATCGCCTCAAAACTAATCGGAAGCGCTGGAGTACAAAGATCGTTGCGAAGCTCTAAAATCTCACCCTTCTCATCGCAGACAAGATAGCTGAGTTGACAGATACAATCTGCTTCCCCTGCTCCAGTGGTTTCAGTGTCTAATACGATGATTTTCATAATGTATCTTTTTGTGTTGATTTTAATATAATTTCACTTAAATAGAGTGTTTTTCAAACCACTTCTTTACAGTAAAATAAGCCTCTTCACTAGTTTCTGCACTCGTATATAAAATTGTTTCACGGTACTCACACCCACAAAATCAGTATGCCCTTGCTTTTCTTTGTGCTAAAAGCTTTAGACTCTCATCTGCTTGTAATCTACTGCTAACATATACAAAATTTTTACCATTAGCTTCTAATGCTATTTTCACCACATCATCGTCATCTCGTAACCGTTCACTGGCTTGTGCAAGTTTAACACCATGCTGAAGAGCAAACATCACTATTTCTTTGTCATCAAATAGATATTTACGATAATCCACATGCAGATCTCTGGTTTGTTTTATGGCTTCAAAAATCAGCTCTTTTTTACTTTTCAATCGTTTACTTGCATTCATTAACGAATATCCTGAAATTTCAATCGCTTGTCTGATAAAATCCTCATCATCTTTCAATGCATCAGTTATTTCATCGAACATAAATGCGTTATCTTTATTACTATGCAGATACTCTAGTATAAATTCTTTATCACCTCGAAGTTCACGACTTGCATATTTAAGTGGTCCGGGATGATATCTATCATTTTCTTTTATAAGTTTGAATATAAAAGATCTGCTGTTTTTCAATCTGTTACTGGCATATTTTAGTGACCATGTATGTTTCGATACAGCAGCTAAAACAACCGTTTCATCATCTTTTATCTCATCACTTAAAAATTCTAAAGCATCTGAGTAGTATTTGATGATCTCTAGCGAAAAAGCTTTATCATTTTTCAACCTGCTGGAAATAAATATCAGCCACGAAAAGTCAGAAGTGCTTGCAAACTTCATATATTCAAGTATAAAGTTTTCATTATCTTTTAATTTTTCCGAGGCCATGGAGAATGCAAAGGTATCTATGTC
>NZ_JBAQPS010000367.1:0-10832 GCF_049305995.1 Sulfuricurvum sp. | reverse complement strand
ATTTGATAATTCACATCATGCTGGAAGCGCTATTGTCGGAGCAATGATTGTTTATGATGAAGGACGTTTTGATAAAAACGGGTATCGAACTTTTCATCTACATGAAAGAGATGAATACGGTCAAATGTCTGAGATGCTTCGTCGTCGTATCACAGGGTTTGGTGAAAATTCTCCACCGGATTTATGGGTGCTCGACGGTGGAAAAACATTACGTACTTTGGCCGTTGATTTACTCCAATCCAATGGGATTAATATTGATGTTATTGCCATTAGTAAAGAAAAAATTGATGCTAAAGCACACCGTTCCAAAGGAGCAGCTCGTGATATTCTTCATGCGGCAAATCAAACCTTACGGCTAGAAAGTTTAGACAAACGGTTACAGTTTATTCAAAAACTTCGTGATGAGGCTCATCGAAGTGCGATAACGTTTCATAAAAAAATTAAACTTAAACAGGATCAACAATCAAAACATCTTTCTATTCGAGGTATTTCGCAACCAAAAATCCAAAAATTAATTGAGTTCTTTGGTACCTTCGAAGCAATTGAAAAAAGTGATTTTCAGACACTTTGTGAATTGATTGGTGCAAAAGATGCAAAAAACATCCAAAATCATGATGCAAAAACGGTCTCTAAGTAATCTTTTATGGAGTTTATGCCATATTCCATCACTTTATGTTTTCAGCAGTTTTTTAGCTAAGGGGCAAATCTATGGGACATCCTATTCCAATCGATGAAGAGTACTTTTTTGAAGGTCGTGTTATTGTCAGCGAAACTGATGTGCATGGTGTGATTACATTCGCTAATCGAAGATTTTGTGAAATTTCAGGGTATAGTGTTGATGAATTGGTTGGAAAGCCACACAATATCATCCGTCATCCTGATATGCCGCGTGCTGCCTTTGCTCAAATGTGGAAGACGGTACAATCGGGTGCTTTGTGGCATGGTTTGGTTAAAAATCTCCGTAAAGATGGACTCTATTACTGGGTTGATACTGAGGTTGCGCCTACATTTGATGAAAATGGTAACCTAAAAGGGTATATAGCAGCACGAAAACCGGCAGCACGAAAAAATATTGATGAAACGGCTGCGTTATACAAAAAAATGATTGACCAAGAAAGATAGGGGGGGATGAGTGTTATTTTATAATCATCAACGCGAATTTATCGGTATCGATGAAGATGGTCTGAAGCTTTTAAATTACGCAACGCTAGAGAATCTTCTCGATGTATGTAGTGATGTAGCCGATCTTTTCGCCAAAGAACCGGGATACATTCATAATTTTAAAAGTTTTAACTGGATTGATTTTTTACTTCATGCTGATTCCGATGCACGTTCAGCTATCGTCCATGCTAATGGGCGTACCTTTTCTTGTACATTGAGTATTCGTGATCTATATTTGTGTGTTGAATCGAGAGAACACGGCTATATGATTGATATGACACATATTCAATCGATTAGCGGCGATGATACTAAACCTCTTGTTGCACCGAAAGTACAAGAGATATCTCGTCCGATCATAGAACAAGATACTCCTCAGCCATCTTTTGAGCGGGTGAATGATATCCTTCCTGATTATACGCATATAATCCCGACGGCACTCAGTGAACCGACTCCGTTGGAACTTTCCCCTTTTGATGATAATGCATTTAAATCTCTTGATGGTTCAATAGAAGATTCATATCCAAAATCGAATTTTTCGCGGAACGATGAAATACCTCAACAAAATGAAGTAGTTTCTTTATCACCCGCTGAAAAAGACTTTTTGGAAGTCTTGAAAGTTGATAAATCATATCGATTTGATCCGAATGTTGCTGCCCGTGAATTGGGGCTTCCAGTCGATTTAATCGAAGAATTTATCGGTGATTTTATTCAACAAGCCTACGAATTTAAAAGTGAGCTTTTTAGTGCAGTCCTTAAAGCGGATATAAATAATATTAAAATTCTCTCTCATAAACTTAAAGGGGTCGCTGCTAATTTGCGTATTGAAGATGCGTTAGAATCTTTAAGCACCATTAATACGTCCAATGATTTGATTGAAATAGAGGCTAATCTCAAATATTTTTACAAGATCATTGCAAAACTTGAAGGAACCGAAAACTCTATTGGGACGGAATCATCCGAATTAGTAAATTCTGATGCAATAAAGAATGTATCTACTAGTGTTCCGGTGGATGATGATATTTATGTCTTTGCTATTAAACAAGATGAACCGCTACCGACTCCGGAAGAATCTTTCGATGATTTTATTGATACTCCGATAGAAGATGAGACAGTTCATTGTGATGTAGAAGAAGCAATCCCATCATCTTCTCCATCTTTGCATTATGAGAAAGGGATGGTTGCACAAGAACTTGGAATTGAACGTGATTTTTTCGATGAGATTATCGATGAATATAAACACGATGCTCGTATTATTGCCAAAGATATTGTTGTTGCAATCGGTGCATTTGATACCCATGCTTGGAAAAACAGTGCAGCTCAATTAAAAGGGATTAGCGATAATTTACGGTTAAGTAAAATTTCGGAAGAACTGGCAATATTATCTATAACCAATGATGCTCAAGAAGCTAATAAAGCTTCGAAGCAACTTAATAATTTTCTTGAACAATTATAAAACTAGCATACAGAGGAGACCCCATGCAACTAGGACTTAGAAATCGACTTCGTCTCATCAGTCTTTTACCCATAGTGGTACTTTTTGCACTTGCGAGCTATTACGTATACAATGCGTATAATAGTTATAAAGGTGCGCAACAACTTCAAGTACAGCTTGAAGGAAATAAGCAACTGAATGATCTTATTAACAATCTCTCACGTGAACGTGGGATGACGGTGATGTATATGGGTAACGCTTCGTTAACCACCCTTAAATCACTGCATGCGCAACGTGCTATTGTGGATCAAAAAATTACTGCTTATCAACAACATCTTCATGCATTGAGCCGCGTCCATAGTAGTGAAGGGAAAAACGCAGCAGTATTATCTAAAATAATAACTAAAATTTATAATAATATTAAAGAGTCTCGTCCGTTAGTCGATAGCGGAACTGCTAATTTTGATAAAATATTTACCGATGTTTACGGTAAATCGGGCGATAAACTTATCAATGAATTGGGTGAACTTGCTACCCTTCATTTTGATGAAGAGGTCAACTCTCTATCTTCCGCGTACCTTTCTCTTGTCCGTGCTAATGAATTTAGCAGTATTGAACGGGACTATATCACGTATGTACTCTCTCGTGCTACCCCTTTGGCAGAAGAAGAGTTGAATCGATGGATATCTTTGATTGCAAAATCCGATACGTTGAATCTTGAAGGAATTAGTAACAAAGCGATTCAAACCGTTTTAAAAGAATCTCTTTACAGTGAAGATAATACCGAACTTTATTTGGATATTACCGCTGAGAGAACCGGTATTCTTCAAGCTGCTACAACCGGTATTTATGAAACTCCTTCAGGGGTTTGGTTCGCCATGATTTCGGAAAAAACCGATGCTATCAATGCTGCTGAACAAATTTTGATTGACGCGATGGATAAGCGTACGCTTGTTGTTCAAAAACAAGCGGTTCAAATTCTTATCATTGCTATTTCGATATGGGTTCTAGGGCTTTTGATAGCCATTTTGGGATACTTTTTCTCGGCTGAGATTACCACCAATATTAAAAATCTTGAATCCGTTTTAAAACGGGTTGCTGATGATGCTCATGATAATGAAGCGGAAGCTTTGAGTCATGCTATTAATCTTGACACAACAGCAGGTACGGCACAAGCCTATGCTTTACTTGAACGTATTATTGAACAAACTATCAATGATAAACAATATGCGATGGAAGCATCTGAAGCAAAATCAATGTTTTTGGCGAATATGTCCCATGAAATTCGTACCCCTTTGAATGGAATTGTTGGATTTACGGAGCTCCTAAAAGATACAGAACTTCATGATGAACAGCGTGAGTTTATTGATATTATCGAAAAAAGTTCTGAGAATCTTCTTGAAATTATCAATAATATTCTTGACCTCTCTAAAATTGAAAGTAACAAACTTGAAATTGAAGAGATTGTCTTTAATCCATTGGATGAATTTGAAAGTTCGGTGGAAGTTTATGGAGTGCGCGCTTCTGAAAAACATATCGATCTTGCATGTTATGTGGATCCAAGTCTTGAACGACCGCTCAAAGGGGATCCGACTAAAATTAAAGAAGTTATTATTAACCTCTTATCCAATGCCGTTAAATTTACCAATAGCGGTGGAGCGATTAGTGTTGATATCAGACGTGTAGAGTGTGATATTCTAAATCGGGCTCGTGTTCGCTTTGAAGTTAAAGATAACGGTATTGGGGTTACCAGTGAACAAAAATCTCGTATTTTTGAAGCTTTTTCTCAAGCGGATACTTCTATTACGCGTAAATATGGTGGAACTGGTCTTGGATTAACGATTTCAAGCCGTTTCGTAGAGCTTATGGGATCCAAATTGGATCTTGAAAGTGAACCGGGCAATGGAACCACATTCTTCTTTACCTTGGAATTTGAAGAAATTGAAACTCTTAACGAACCTCTTAAAGGTTCTTTTTCTAATATCAATGCGGTTATTTTGGAAAGCCATTCTAAGAAAAAACTCCAAAATATATATCTCAAAGAATATCTTGATTATTTTGGTGTTAGCTATACGACATTTTATGAGTTTGATGAACTTAAAACGCTTGAACGTCAAATTAATTATGATCTTCTTTTTGTGGATAATGATTATACCAATGATGAGACGCTCCTCTCTTTTACTGCGTCACAAGAGCAATTAGTCCTTATTACTAAATCGTATTATATGAAACAAATCGATTCTATGGGAATCGAGATTTTTAAAGTTCTTTATGAACCGCTAAACAGCTCTAAAATTCGATTAACGCTTGATGCATACGAGGCAGAAGCCTTTAGCAATCGTAAACAAAAAGCGACTCGACGTAAAAAATTTGATGAAAAGAATTCTCGTTTTGCTGCCACTGCTTTAGTTGCCGAAGATAATATTATTAATCAGAAATTGATTCGTCGTACCTTAGAAGATTTAGGATTTGAAATTACGATTGCCAATAATGGTTTGGAAGCATTTGAAAAACGTAAAAATGGTAATTTCGATATTATTTTCATGGATATTCAAATGCCGGTTCTTGATGGTATTGAAGCCACACAAGAAATTTTGGATTTTGAAGAAGACTATTCAAAACACCATATTCCGATTATTGCCCTTACAGCCAATGCGTTAAAAGGGGATCGTGAGCGTTTTATAAATGCCGGTATGGATGAATATACGACAAAACCGTTGGTACGTAATGAAATCATCTCTTTGCTCAACAACTTTTTATCACATAAGATTGTGGATATTAAGGCCATTCCAAAATCGATTCAAGATATTTTCGAACTCAATGACGAAGCGCAACCCATTAGGATTTCACCCTCTAAAGCGTTTCCTTCTCCAATAGAGGATTTGATCGGTACAATTAAACCAAATGATGAACTTATTTTTGAACCAGAGCCTTATCTGGAAGTTCGTAAAGAAGTAGTGAATGAAGCAGCTCAGGAGGTGATGAAAACGTTACCCGATGAAGTGGATAGTGTTATGAAAGGATTTGATATACCATTACAGCCACTTTCGCTAACACAACCCTTGACCTATGACGCTGATATTTTATTAGCAAAGCAAAATAATTTAGAAATAAAACTTTTCAGTCGTATTCTTGATGACTTGGGATATAGCTATCAAACAGTGGATAATGTGGATAAATTTTTGGAAGCATTAGAAGAACGTCGATATAAATTGGCATTATTTGATAAAACGTTAAGTGGTCTAAATCTCAAGAATCTGTATGATATAATCCGCGCGAATGAAAGCGACATATCTTTGGTTATGCTGATTGATCCAAATCTTAGTCAAGAAGAGGGTGATGCTATCTATGTGGATGAAATTATTAAGAATGTAATTAACAAAGATCTTTTACGACTTGTTTTTGAAAAATTCATTTAAAAAATAGAGGATTTATACAATGAGTGAAAAAAAGCTGAAAGTACTTGTGGTTGATGATGATATTATCAACCTTAAGCTTCTTAAAACAATGCTAATGAAAACCCCCAATGTAGCGCAGGTTGTAGAGGCTAAAAATGGTGCCGATGCTATCGGAATTCTCAAAACGCAAGATGATATTGATATTATTTTACTGGATATTATTATGCCTGTGATGGGGGGGATTGAAATGCTTAAAGTGATTCGTGCGGATGAGTCATTGCGTCAGCTTCCTGTGATTATTTTAACCACCGATGAAACCAAAAAAACTGAGGCACTCGAATGCGGAGCCAATGGATTTTTGATGAAGCCGGTGCGTGAACGGGATGTTGTGGCTAAAATTGCTCAACTAGCACTGTAAATTTATACCTGAACGCTATCTATTGTTACTCTTTACAGCTGTTGCCAAGTTCGTTTATGAACTCTAATATCCTCTGTAGAGATATTATTATCATCTACCGTAATATCAATCAGTACCATACTCTTTTTTCCAGTACTAGAAGCTAATGCTGTACATCCTGCCGGAGCGGCACCATTGAAAGAGTAAGCTAGCGAAGCATTAATATCAAACATCCTAGCTCCTGAAGCATCATTGACCGTAATATTAAGTTGGTTTAAACAAGGATTTCCCACAGCGGATGTATTCACATCTTGTGCCCTCATTAACGCATATTCTGTTGCGCTCTGTGCTAATAAATCGGCCTGAATACGAAGATAGTTATCTGAAGCCGATTTACTGCCGGTTGAAATATTTCGGAGTAAAAATGCTCCGCTTCCGGCAATGATGACAACGACGAATATTGCTATAATCATAGCGAATCCTTTTTTCTTAGTAACGGACATGGACCATCCTTTCACGGCATATTTGATGAGCACTATCATCCGTATCGCTTAGATTTTCATCCAAACCTTTCATACAGATTTTGAGAGTGAATACGTTACCGATAGCCGAATTGACAGAAGTATTGCTAATATCATAAAGAATCGTAAAATGGGAGACTTTATCTGCTAAAAGATGGGCTGTTGCAGCGGTGTATTGTTCACCGCTCCACGGTTGAAAATCAGAGTACATACTAAAGTTGCCATCTATGGCACGAAATGCATACGCACTTCGCAGTAGATAAGCGCGGTCGGATTCTCCACTGTCACTTAGGACAGCGTTTAGTGTTAAATTGGTATCCGAATCCACCGAATTAATCGCGCGGTAGACATGGTTTTCTGCGGTGATAGGACTAGTCCATCCAAAGCGGTGACACTCATCTGATCCTTCCCCCAAGCCTTCGTTGCGAAAGATTGCAGCTGTATTCAGTGCACTGATGTTGTTCAAGGCAGTATAATTGGATTCTGGTGATGAGATGAGTGAGCCTGAGCTGATGACATGACTGCTCCATCCCGGACGCCAACGTGTACCATCCCAAAAACCTCTAATCCCATCATTATCAACCCCTACAAACGCAATGGTATAATCATGTGCATCATTTCCTGTGGTTAATATTCCCTCACAGGTAGATCCTAAAGCAGTGCCGTTGCCGTCTTGATCGAGGCGAATCATGGAGGCTGATACGGCATTTTCAAAATATTTTGAAATTTGTTCAAGCACTTGATCTGCCTGAGCGACACGTTTGGCATATTCATTGGTACGGTATATACCGTTGTAATATTGGCGAATTGCCTCTAATGCCAATCCGGCGACAATACCGAGGATCACAATAACGAAAAGGAGTTCGATCAGTGTAAAAGCTTTATTCATCCGTTTCATTCAGCAAACTTCCCAACATTGGATTTGAAAAACGTGAGCGTCATGTTGGTATCTGTATCTGTGCTTCCGGCATTGACAACGATTCGTTTCAAATGCGTTTGAGTTCCATCAGCAGGATCGGCTGGATCAACATTTGTGGATGAACCGAGCGTCCATGTTGCCGTTCCAACACCATTATTAAGATTAATCAACGCCGCTCTTACATAACTGACATTGTACGCAATTGGGATCGTATAGATAGCTCCACCCGTAGCATTGATCTCTAAATTATAAGATTGATTATGCAGTTGTTCGATCCCTTTGGTTAGGTTTAAATCCCCATTTGCCGGAGCCGTTGGCATCGAAGGAGAAGCACTGGAGCATGGTAAAGTCGAATCAGGATTACGACGATACAAAATTCCGCTCACATTTCGATCACATACCATATCTTCTGGAACTGTACCTGTAATCAATAATGGTCTAAATTCCGGGGCTGTCGAATTTTGATCCCAACGAGCTTGGGAAACACGTATGATTTCTCCTGATAAACGGATGAGAATATCTTCATCTATCAATATACCTTTAGACGCATTATTGGCGACGGCTAGAATGGAAGGGATCGAAAGAACGCTGATCGCAATAATAACAATCGCAAAAATAAGTTCGATCATAGCTATGGCGGGACGTTTCATGACGTTACCTCTCCTTATCGTGTTGAGGGTGAATAATCATATGTCACCCTGTTCGTGGTAGTCGATTTATTACTTTTTGTATTCCTTAAGCTTTCGGATGTTGCACTGCCGGCACGTCCCATATTCGGAACAATATTGATATTGAAACACGGATGGGTCAAACAGTCCAAATTGGTTGCATTGATGGGATCAGCGTATTCTGAGGCATTGGCACCGTACCAGAGCCACGGATCGGTATTGATATGGGCGATACCGCTGTATACGGGATTCGTACCTGCAAATGTGTATGTTTCTACCCCTGCACTGTTGGAAGTGGATAAGAGATTCAAAGAGGGGAGGATAACACTAACACTGGCATTACCGTCATTGCTAACATTATGCTCGGCATTGATATACCAAAGCGACGTATTACGGCTGGGTTGGAGTGTTGTACCCAGTAAAGACGATGCATTGTACACCTCATACCATGCATTGGCAGTGAATGAACTAGACCCAAAAACTCTCACATCCCGAGGAATCACTCTACCGTATGCATAGGTGATATTCATATCCATCGAAGCGGTACTGTTTGCTTCGTGGGATGATATTCCATCCGCGTACATTTGGCACTCTGAAGGGGTTGAACATTGGATGCTCAGATGGTGCAGTTGCGCTGTAATCGGATTAGTAGGGCGTGTATGATTATGATCGTAATTGATTCGAGAGAGTGTCGATAGGGAACCGTTGGTATCTTTTGTAAAATTTCCGTCACTGATTTGAAATAGGGGAATAGATAGATTTGTGGTGGTTACATTCGTTGCATTGCTGTCATAAATGAGACTACCTGAACTGTTATAATCCATAAAACGGATTTGATAGGTTCCATTGTCGAGGGTCAGATTATTTGAACTGTGTAAGGTAAGATTTAGATCTTTGGCATAGCAATCGGCTACGAAATTACTTAATACTGTATTGCTGTAGCTTAATGCTTTGATATTACCGCTTGCGCGGAGTGACATATTCATACTGTCATCTCGACTGAGATCGGATGTGTACACAAAAGCATTGGAACCGGAGGTGATGGGTGTAGGTGTCGTTCCCTTGGAAAATGCCATCGTGCTGATATCGATCGTATAGGGATGAAATGTTGCATTGTTGTCATAATAGGTGACTCCCTCAACGCTGTTGGTATGATCGCTGCCGATATTACAGCCGTTGATACTCGGATTACTCCCTATATCGCTGATTTTAACTGCACTGGTTGCATTGGAACCGACAACACAATCAGCATCGGCTGTTGTCACATAATAGGGTGAAGTATGACCGCTCGGGCTACGATCGACTGCTGTCCATGAGGAATCAATCACATCAAGCTGATAGTTGCCTACCTGTGCTACCGATATGTTTGTATCTGTCATACCTGCTGAAAATGTTAACGTCGTGTTTTTATCCGATGTATCATTGCATCCGCTTACATTCACTGTTCCGGGAGTCCAACGCCATGAGAACATTGCTGAGGAGGTATTATAATCCGTCGGAGGAAAACTGTCGATATGATTTGTCGCATTGACTTCTGTCGAATAGAGGTAACCGGATGCCAAATTTATCGCTGTCGGATTGGTATTGAGGGCTATGGTTGATTTCGATCCTCCCGTCGTTTGGTTCTGATCGTTGATTTTGACTAGAAACCCTTCGGGACGGATTGAAAAATTATCCTGAGAACAGGTGTAAGTAACATTTGTTCCATACAAACACTCCATACATACGCTCAATTCATGCTGAGTCATTCCCGAATTTCCATTTCCATTACCGTTATTGGCACATGCTTCTGGAACTTGTGTATAATGATGTTGTGTTGTTGCATTACCATTAAACACCGTCGCATCAAACGCATTGACACAGGTGCTACCAGCGTATGCAGGGAAGTTTTCTAAATGGTATTTTCCATTATCATCTTTTGTAAACGTAATCAAACCATCCGTGTCTGCACGGGAATAGCTAATACGAAATTTGACGTTTTTAGCCGCTTTTTTGAAAAACTGTCGTGATGCATTGGTGTCATAGATAATCGAACCGGTGATGATATCATCAGCGTATAAATCGGTTGTACCGCTGTTATCAAAGGTAATCCATGTATGATCGCTGATTGGAGTCATTGTTGAACAGGTCTCGGAGGTGTCGGCATCTACCAGTTCTATTTTGACGGTTGCGTTGATATCCGTCAAAGCATTCGAATTGGCACCGTATCCTACCTGTGATATGACTTTGTAATTATCGGCACGCGATGCAATCTGGGTAGGAAGATTATAATAATATTGGGATGGTAGGGCATTGTTTGCATAATCGGCATAGACAATGTTGAATCCTGCATACAC
>NZ_JBAQPS010000366.1:0-1523 GCF_049305995.1 Sulfuricurvum sp. | reverse complement strand
TGCAAGTTTGATGAAGCTAAAAACGGATCAATTAATTCTGGTACAAATACTCCCATCGCCTCAGCCTCGCGTACAAAAGTACTAAGATTTTCAATTACAATTATAATGTTTCCAGCATTCGTTGCTTCAGTAAAAAGCGAAAGTATAGTGAGTTCGAGTTCTTGTTTGTCATGATGAGTAGCAAATAACCGAGTAGTGTCTAGTAGTATCATCTGCTGATTTTCTACGGCACTGAGAGATTTTCCAGTATGCATTCTACGATCGACCTCCATAAGTAAATCAATTGTTCCCACTCCTGCTTCACCTATAACAAGAACGTTTGAAGCCTTGGCACGAGCTAGGGCTACTTCAATCTCAGCAATTTTTTCCTCAGTAAAAGCACTGTTGCTTTGAGTAAGTGTAGAAAATATAGAACTAGTTTTAATATTTCTAGAAAATTTTTGTAAAATGTAAGCCGTTCCGTATGCCCACTCCCTACCAATACCTTGTGTTTTAGACAGGTTGCCTTTACTCCACCATCTTTCTAAGCGTTTTTCTTGTAGATGTGAATTCACCACCCATTCCAATGATCCAATAAAAGTATCGTCAGTAATCCCTTGTGCTTTAAGCATGTTTTTAAAAGCACTGTCCTGTTGCAAAAGATATTTACCAAGGGAAATTAAGGTAAACATTTTATCCGGTGGAAGCGGAATCATATTTGTTGAAATACGAGGACGTGCACTATGGAAAAAAGTGTCAAGTGTATTTGAATCTACTCCTGCCCGAAGTAATACAATCGTGCCAATTCTTGAGACACAAAAAGCCTTTGTTACATCTTCTTCATTTTTACTAACCGCTTCAGCTATTTCGTAAGTAGCACCAGAAATTTTTTCCTCACTTAATCCGATGATTGAATTTAGTCCATAATAATAATGACTGTTGTGATAACTAAAAATTAGAATTTGCTCAATCCATAATCCAGTAAAGATAAGACTAATTCCTAATAATAGTGTGTCAGATTCATTTCCTAGAAAATATAATATAGCTCCAGCTATTCCACTAAATAAAGCGACAGAAAAAAACATTATACGTAAACGGCTGAGAAAACGTCGTGGAACAATCCTTGCTAGTGCTAGTACTGGTTTATATCTTTTTATATCTTCAGATATTGTATACATATATATGTAGTTATGAAAATATTAAAATTATTCCGTATACTAGGGAACTAATTATGCATAGTGGAGCAAATATCCAAAATACATAGGTGATAATTAAACCTAAACAGAGAAGCAGTAAAACAAAAGTACCTGTAAGAATGATAGTGGTTCTGAGAATCATGCCAATGATTCTCGAAATTAAACCAATTATCACAAAAGAAGCGAGATCTTCAAAGTTGAAAGTACTCCCACGCTCCTCGGTCATTCTTTTCCAGGGAGAAAAAAAAGACCGAATAAGTTGAGTTAATGAAAAAAAGTTTATCGTAAACCAGAAAAAGTTTTTCCAGACGTGAAATATTTCATGGAAAGCTTTTGTGTAGTGCCATA
>NZ_JBAQPS010000365.1:0-8212 GCF_049305995.1 Sulfuricurvum sp. | reverse complement strand
CACTTAGAAAATATTCGTATTGTTGAGTCATCAAAAGATGAAAGTATAGATCGAATGGTTTTAGAGACTTTTCAATCTTCGCTACATTTTGAGTCTTTTCCAAAAGAATTAGATCGGGATTATCTTGACATGAGAGTACCTATTTTTTTTGGAAAAATATTATAGAATGAAACACTACCTTATCACCGATCCCTCGTTTTACGGTAGCACGCCCGATGCATTGGAATCGGCGCTTGATGTCATCTATTCGCACACGCTCCCCGATTTCGCCCTCTTCAGAGACAAACAAACAACTCATTATCGTGATCTTGCTCAAACCTTTGTCGCGGTGTCGCGGAGTTATCGTATCTCTCGCGTTCTATTGCACGGTGATTATCATCTTGCACATGAATTAAAAGCGGATGGGGTTCACTTTACCTCTACGCAGTTTGATGCGATCACAGAGGCAAAAAAATTGGGGTTATACGTCATCATCAGTACCCACACGCATGATGAAGCACTTCAAGCACAAGTGTCAGGTGCTGATGCGATCACCTACAGCCCGATTTTCTCCTCTCCTAACAAGGGTGAACCCAAGGGTTTAGAGGATTTAAAAGAAATAGTGGATAAAATAAGAGTACCTATTTTTGCGTTGGGCGGGATTACGACCCAAGAGCAGATAAAAGCGGTTGAAGAGTGCGGTGCTTACGGTTTTGCTTCAATTAGATATTTTATACAGTAAAACGAATACATCCGTTTTACTGGCAAGGACTAAAGTCCTTTGCAATCCCCTAAAGCTACAAAAACTTTGTTTTTGAGAATTTTAGAAAATTAATATTTAGATCTTAAAGGAATAAATCATTATGTTTGAAACCATTATCGGTTTAGAAGTTCACGTCCAGCTCAACACTCAATCTAAACTTTTTTGCTCATGTCCTACGAGTTTTAACCACACCCAAAACACTAACACTTGTCCGACTTGTTTGGCACTTCCCGGTGCGCTTCCGGTACTCAACAAAGAAGCGGTACGAAAAGCGGGGATGTTCGGTACGGCAGTTGGAGCTACGATCAACCGCACGAGCTTCTTCGACCGCAAAAGCTATTTCTATCCCGACAGCCCAAGTGCCTATCAAATCACACAACTCTATACTCCGATTGTCGAACACGGCAAACTGGTGATCGACTTCGAAGACGGCAGTAACAAAACGATCCGTATCAACCGTGCGCACATCGAAGCGGATGCGGGGAAAAATATCCATGACGGTGCTATTTCAAAAGTCGATCTAAACCGTGCGGGGACACCGCTCCTTGAGATCGTTTCCGAACCGGATATGCGCTCTGCCGAAGATGCGATTTTGTATCTTAAAAAGCTCCACTCTATCGTCCGTTATATCGATATCTCCGATGCGAACATGCAAGAGGGGTCGTTCCGCGTCGATGTTAACGTCTCTATCCGACCTCGCGGTGATGAGAAGCTCTACACCCGTGTCGAGATCAAAAATATCAACAGTTTCCGATTTATTCAACGTGCGATTGAACTCGAAGTGGCTCGTCAACGTGAAGCGTGGGAAGACGGCACCTATGAGAGCGAGATCGTTCAAGAGACCCGTTTGTTTGATCAAGTGAAACAAGAGACCCGCTCTATGCGCGGCAAAGAGGAAGCGGCGGACTATCGCTATTTCCCAGAACCCGATTTGCTCAAAGTAATCGTGGATGATGCGATGTATGCCGATGTCTGCAATATCCCTGAACTCCCTGATGCGAAAAAAGAGCGTTTCGTGAATGAATTCGGAATCAGTGAATACAATGCGTCAGTGATTACGGCCGATTTAGAGACGGCACATTATTTTGAAGCGATGCTCTCTCTGGGGATTACGGCTAAAAACGCCGCTACGTGGCTCACGGTAGAACTACCGGCACGTTTAAGCGGCGGTATGACCCCATCATCCTCACCGATCAGTGCCGTGATGCTGGGAACATTGGTCAAACGGATAGAAGAGGGCGTTATCAGCGGTAAAGCGGCGAAAGAGGTTCTCGATTGTCTCATGGAGAACGGCGGTGACATCGACGACGTGATCGAAAAACTCGGACTCAAACAGGTGAGCGATACGGGGGCGCTGGAAGTGCTGATCGATGAAATTTTGAATGCTAATACCGACAAAGTTGCGGAGTACAAATCGGGTAAAGAGAAGCTCTTTGGATTTTTCGTCGGTCAAGCGATGAAAGCGTCCAAAGGCTCGGCGAATCCGAATACTCTCAACGAAATCCTCCAAACCAAACTAGCACAGTAGAGATTTTATGATTAGCAGTGCGATGGTTGGGATAGCTTTTTTTCTCCATGCATCTCCACGTTATCGCCGCATTAAAAAGTTTTTTTACAACCTTCTCGAAAACTCAGCATATCCTTATAAGAAATTCTTTGATTATACTATGATCACACTGATCATAGTTAGTGTCTTAATCCTGATCCGTCAAGTTAAACACGATGTCAATTCTGAATTGCTTTTTTTTAATAATTACATCATATCACTCATTTTTTTAGCCGAATATCTTCTTCGAATGTGGGTGTATAGCGATATCTCTGATATTGTGATTGAACAGTATGAACACGATCTATTTTTGCAACGCCCATTTCGTTTAGGTGAAGCCTATCGTAAAATCATTTCTAAAAAAAGTGAATATCTCTTTTCACCGGCTGCCCTTATCGATTTGATGGCTATTATGCCATTTTTTCATGAACTGAGAATGTTACGGGTTTTTATTTTGTTTCGTGTTTTCAAACTCTTCCGATACACTAAAAGCTTGACACAGTTTATTTCGATCCTCTCTTCTAAAAAATTCGAGATTTTTACTCTCGGTATGTTTGCGAGTGTCATTATCGCAGTATCCTCGATATTGATCTATATTATGGAAGCCAATAACCCTGCGTCTCCGATCAATACTCTTTTTGATTCTTTGTATTGGTCAGTTGTGACGATTTTTACAGTTGGTTATGGTGATATGGTTCCGGTAACGACAGAGGGGCGGACGGTAGCTATGGCGATTATTGTGGCGGGAATTGCCGTTATCTCGTTTGCGACATCGATCGTCGTATCAGCATTTACCGAAAAACTTGATGAAATCAAAGAGGATAAATTGATCGAAAATGTTTCCAAAATGGATAGTTTTTACTTGATATGCGGTTATTCACCTCTCTCTGAACAAGTAGTGTGGCAGTTCAAAAAAAAAGGGGCGAAAACATTGATTCTTGAAGCTGATCCAGAGAAAGTGGCTCAAGCGCAAAAAGAGGGATTTGCAGCCTTGGCTCTGAACCCTTCATCACTGCACTCTTATCAGCAGTTGCAAATAGATTGGGAGAGACAGGTTCAAGGAGCGATTTTATTGCATGAGAGTGATGTATTGAATGTCTATACTGCACTTACAATCCGTGAACTAAGTGTGACGATTAAACTCCTATCTATTCTCCATCAGCAAGAAAACCGTCGAAAACTCTCCTTGGCCGGTATTGATGAAATTGTATACACTCAACAGTTAGTAGCTTTGATGTCCAAAGAGGTAAGCGGTCGTCCTGTAGCATTTGAAGTGATTCATGCACTTCGTTCAGAAAATAGCGGTGTATTGATTGAAGAGATTACTTTGGATTCTTACACAAAAAATCATTTGTTTAATACTGCCGAAATGGTATTGTTTGAAAGACGTTTGATTTTATTAGGAATTTATAAAACGCTGCAGAAAAAATTTCTTTTTAATCCAATGCAAACGATTCGTATTGATTCCGGTGATGTGGCGATTGTCATAGGAACAAAGGCTTTAATCGATGAATTCAAAGCAATATTGCACAAGAATGCTAAAGGAAAACGATGAAATATCATGGGGCAATCGTTTTTGGTTACAATGAATATGCCAAGCAAATTGCATTGCAAATTGTAGATGATTATGAGAATTTTGCTATTTTCG
The DNA here is from genome assembly GCF_049305995.1 of Sulfuricurvum sp. Classification (GTDB taxonomy): domain Bacteria; phylum Campylobacterota; class Campylobacteria; order Campylobacterales; family Sulfurimonadaceae; genus Sulfuricurvum. The sequence goes on along the minus strand of NZ_JBAQPS010000365.1, from coordinate 4,276 downwards.
TTCAAAAAGAATCGGAATATACGGCAGCGAAAGAGTTGGGGTTCGCAGTAGAGTTATTTGACTTAAGTGAAAATTGGGAAAGCTTAAAACGATTTGATCTTCACTCTTTAATTGTTTTTTGTGCTTTAGATGATGATGCAGAGAATGTTTTTTTAACGATTTCATTACGGTCAGTTTTTTGGGACATACCTATAATCGCCTTAGCCGGCGATTATGAAAATGCTACAAAGCTTAAAAGTGCCGGCGCGAACAAGGTGATGCCTAAACTTCAAATTACCGCTAATATTATTACGGAGATGTTTGAAAAACCGATTGTAACTGAAGTGCTTCATGATATACATTATGAGGAATCTTCATTAAAAATCGCTCAAATTACTATCCCTAAAACCTCTTATCTTGTTGGAAAATTTTTACATGATATTGATTTTTCCAAAGAACATGATGTGTTGGTCTTGGCAATCGTCGATCATGCGCTCTCGGCAACCTTTAGTTTTACGTCAAAAGGGCATAATCACCATATTGATCCCGAAGATATCCTAGTAGTCATTGGATATGATGAAAAAATTACAGCACTAAAATTGGCAATAGAGGGGATTGAATGAGTCAAATCGGAGTAATAGGAGCAGGGAAATGGGGTGAGGCTCTAGCATATGCTATGAGTCAAAAAAATAATGTCCTTATTACTTCTCGTACACCGCGTGATTGGACAAATTTTAAATCACTTTCCGAAGTATTGGTATGTGAATATCTTATTATTACTGTTCCTGCTCAAGAAATCGGAAAATGGCTCGAAGAAAATTTTATTTTTAGCGGACAAAAAATTTTGGTTGCAGCTAAAGGGATTGAAGCCTCTAGCGGAAAATTTTTAAATGAAATTTATGCACAATATGTCCCTCAAGAAAATCTTGCTTTTTTATCGGGACCTTCATTTGCAAGTGAGGTTATGCGTTCATTGCCTACCGCACTTGTTATAAATTCAACATCTCTTACTACTGCTAAAGAATTTGCCGGATTATTTCCAAATTTTATTCGTACCTATGTAAGCGAAGATGTCGTCGGTGCAGAAATAGCAGGTGCTTATAAAAATGTTATCGCTATAGCAGCCGGGATTTGTGATGGATTGGAATTAGGGCATAATGCCGCGGCGAGTTTAATAGCGCGTGGACTAGTCGAGATGCAGCGTTTCGGAAAAGCATACGGAGCCAGTGATGAAAGTTTTTTAGGATTGAGCGGAGCAGGAGATTTGTTTTTGACTGCCAGCTCATCTATGTCTCGTAACTATCGTGTGGGAATTGGATTGGCATTAGGAAAAGATAAAGAACAGGTATGTGCTGAGATTGGGGAAGTGAGTGAAGGGATTGGAACTGCGTATGCGCTTCATGAAATTGCTTTAACACGAGGTATTTATTTGCCGATCGCGGCAGAAGTGTATGCAATTTTAGAGGGAAAATCCCCAAAACAAAGTTTAAAAGATTTAATAGAAAGATAGCACGGTTTACTGTGCGTGAGCTTTCTGCTGAAGAAAACACAGCGTTAGCGTAGCTAATCGGGATGAATTCCGATAGCGTTAAAAATAAGAGAGAGGTAAGGTAAAAAAATGTTAGTTCATATCGTGATGTTTCAGTTTAAAGATGAAAACAAAGAGGCCAATTTAGAAAAGGTCAAGGAGATGCTCGAAGCACTCCCTTCAAAAATCGACACGTTGCGCTCGATGGAAGTGGGAATTGATATTAGTAAATCAGAGAGATCGTTTGATTTGGTACTCACATCAACGTTTGATGATCAAGAGGGGTTAAATGTGTATGTTCCCCATAGTTCACATCAAGAGGTTGTGAGCGTAATCAAAGAGGTAACGATCCTCTCTAAAGTCGTTGATTATATACTATAAGGACATTTGTGAACGAAGCTGTAGACGTTGAAGTAAAAAATAATGAACCATTTTATAAAAAATATATAATACATCTCTCGGTCGCAGCAGCGGTCATTGTTGTCGGTGTGAGCGCATTCAGTCATTATAAAAATGAGAGGGTAAAAGGGGAACTGATCAAAGCATTGAGTGAATATCAAGATAGCCTTGTTTTGATGGGTGGTGAGATGAAATATGATTCGATTGATTGCAGTGGTATTATCAGTACCGACTGTGAAATTGAAGCACTTAAATTTTCGATGCTAGGGCAAGAGCAACTCTCGATAGGATCACTTCGTTTAGGTGATGTTGAATCATTATCGGAGTTTAAAGCTTTTTCAAAAGGGGAGAGTGTTAAAGCCTCGTTTGATATCGAAGCTGATGAAGTAGCGCTCCCAAAACCGATTATCGCACAAATGATTGCGCAAAATGTGAGTAATGCATTTCAGCAAAATACCCTGAGTAAACTAAGCTCTATCAATTTCGCATTCAAAGGGGAAGTAGAGGGGAATCAGATGCATTTAAAGCATCTCGAAATCGATCAATTTAGACTCGATAATGCCATCATGCCATTAGAGTTTTCAATGAGTGCTAGAGATGTTTCGAGCAGTGCACCCGATTCGATGATTTTGGAAGAGTTTGCCCTGAGCATGGAAAACCGTGCTATTGGCGATGTCACGTATGAATCGGTTAAAAGTTTTGTGGATTCTCTCCAAGAGGAAGAGAAGGGGATTTTCTTAAAAGAGTTTGCCCTTACTCCTGCAGATATGAGTGATCGTAAAAAAGCATCGGTTGCTATTAACAATGCGATTGCGAAACGGTTTGAAGCAGATTTACCGGCGACTTCTGGAATCGTCGAAAAAGAGCTTATTCGTGCGATGGTTAAAATGCTCAAAGGGCAAACGGATACGATCGTGCTGGAAGGGAAAAATCAAAACGATTTAACCATGGTGAAAATCCAGAGTGCATTGCAACAATCCTCTACAATGAGTGAAGAAGAGGCTGCAAAATATATGTCTGATAAGTTTAAAATCGAGGTTAAAGCCGATTAAGGGTTAGGAATCGGATAACCGATTGCATACCCTTGGAGTAAATCAATCCCGATGTTTTTACAATGTTCTAACAGCAACGGGTCACTCACAAACTCGGCAATGGTCTGAATCTCTAAATCATGTGCCATACTGACGATTGTTTTGGCAAGTTTAGTCATTTTAGGATCATCGAGACGCTGGATAATAGAGCCATCGATTTTGATGTAATCGATGTGAAGGTTAAATAGATACGCAAAATTCGAAAATCCTGCACCGAAATCATCCAAAGCACTTTTGACTTTGTACTCTTTTAAGAGGTTGAAAAAATCGTTAACCCGCTTAAAGTCGATGACCGCTTCATTCTCTAACAACTCGATAGTACATCGTGAAGCGGCATCGGGGTATCTCTCAAATAAAGCAAACAAAAAGAGGCGTGTTTCATCGTTTTGAATATCACTGAGGGCAAAGTTGATCGAAAACCCTTCTGTTCGATGTTCGAACACGTCAAAAACTTTTTTGCACATTGTTTTCGTACATTCGGGGTAAATGTACATATGCTCCAAAACAGGTAAAAATGTTCCGGGTAATAAGACATTTCCATTTTCATCGATTACTCGCATAAGAGCTTCAAAACGGAGTATGTTTTGGGTGGAGCTGGATGCGATAGGCTGAAAGTAGGGGACAATTCTGTCATTCATATACGCAACACGAAGTTTTTGTGAGATCGTGAGATTTTCGGTAAATTTTTCGATTTCATGAGGGTGAATAATATCCGCATTGATAAAGCGTTCACGTCTCTCATGGCGACTCATCATCGCGTATTCACACCGATCAAAGATGGATTTATCGACAGTACCGTATGCGCCGTAAAATGAAATAGCGGTAAGAATTCGTTCGTGTTTTTCTAAATCTTCTTCGACAGTTCGAAGAATCATCGGGATATCAGGGCAAAGTTCGAGGTTGACAATAAAAGCAAACTCATCGGCATAAAAACGGTAAATTTTCTCATACGGGATATATTTACGTAGAGCATTAGCCACACTAATAATGATTTCATCACCGTACCCTCTGCCATAGAGCATGTTCATTTTGGAAAAATCGCGAATATTTAAAATCACATAACATGCTTTATGTTGTGTGGTAAGATCGTCTATAAGGCTAAAACGGTTGAACAAACCGGTTAAGGAATCAGTTTTTAGGAGTTCGAGTTTTTCGCGTAAAAACAGAAAGTTGAATTGTTCACGAAGGCGTAGTGTAAAAGATCGGAGATCCAAATAGAGCTCTAAGGCATAAAGGTACTCATGTCGATCGAAAAACTGTTTTGTACTGTGGGCGATTC
>NZ_JBAQPS010000364.1:0-1850 GCF_049305995.1 Sulfuricurvum sp. | reverse complement strand
ATGCACTACTCACTGTTGCTGGTACGATATTATTAAAAAGAGAAATTTTGTTTTGTATATCCATTGATTTTGCTATGCCTTGAATATAGCTCATCTTTAGCGCTTCTAATGATATTGACATTTTATCTCCTTTATTGAATTTTATTTCGTCAAAAACATATCGGTATATCAAATATTTTTGGTAATTTTTTTATTCTTACTTAAATGCGTTTAATCGCAATATTTAAAATTGTATCACTGATTTGTATAATTATGGTAAAAATTGCCAAGTAACATATATAAATGCACATAAATTTTTAATTAAATATTAAAAAAAGGACAAGTTACTTTTGTCCTCGGAGTAAAATAATCAATAACTTGCGTTATCGCTCGTCGTGATGGGTATATCGAACGATGGATGAAACACCCTTCGACATGCCAAAAGGGCACAAGTGCTCAGGGCGAACGGGATCATATGTTTTGAATCAGAGTTATGCAAGAAGTCTATTATTAAAGTTACTATTGGGTAACACAATTCGTCGCGGAACACTAATTGCTTTACTTTAAGTATTAATAATCAAAAGGGTAATCATGCAGTATGATGTAAAATCAACGATATTAGGATTTGATCAAGTAACCAAAGTAGAGTTAACACCTATTGATGAGATGTTTTCTATGCTAAAAAGTTGTGACGAAAGTGCCGTCAGTTTCACACTTGTGAATCCTTATCTATTGCGTGAATACTCTTTTGATCTTCCTGTCTCGATTCGAGTTTTACTCGACATTAACGAAGATTCAAAGGTAGTGGTATATAATATCGCCGTTATTCAAGATCCGCTCGATGAATCGTGCATCAACTTCCTAGCTCCGCTTATTTTTAATCAAGACAACGCGACTATGGCACAAGCGGTATTAGATGTGAAAAATCACCCCGGTCTCGGTTTAGCCGAACCGATCAAAAAATTTAAATCATAATTTAGCCTCATATTATAGGGGCTTTAAGGAGCCTCTTGCCTCTCTCTCGTCTCAACGATCAGCAATATACCGCCGCAACCGCCCCTTATGGACATAACCTTATTATCGCTTCGGCAGGGACGGGGAAAACCTCTACGATTGTGGGGCGTATCGCCTATCTGATTTCCAAAAACGTCAAACCCGAAGAGATTTTACTCCTCACCTTTACCAACAAAGCCGCAGCTGAGATGGTGGAGCGGGTAGCGGCGTTTTTCGGTCGCGAAATCGCCTCTAAAATCGATGCGGGGACATTTCATGCGGTGAGTTACCGATGGCTCAAACGCAAAGAGGGAAAAGTCGTCCTCAAACAGCCGCGTGAACTCAAAACCCTTTTTCGAAGCGTCTATGAGAAACGGACATTCAGCCACATCGACTGCGCGACCTCGGCGTACGGTGCCAACTATCTCTATGATGTTTATTCGTTTTATCAAAATACTGAGATGAATGTCAATTTTGAAGAGTGGATTTTGACCCGTCAGGATGAACACGCGGTGTATGCGGCCATTTATGCCGATATCATCGATGAGTTTGAAGCGTTGAAAAAAGAGTACGGGTTTGTCAATTTCAACGACTTACTGCTTCATATGCGTGCTTTGGCATTGGAGAGCGATTTGGGGTACAAAGAGGTCTTGATCGACGAGTACCAAGATACAAATGCTCTTCAGGGGACACTGATCAACGCTATGCGTCCGCCGTCGCTCTTTTGTGTCGGAGATTACGACCAGAGTATTTATGCCTTTAACGGTGCCGATATCTCTATTATCGGCTCATTCACGACCAATTTCCCAGATGCCGAGGTCTATACCCTCAACAAAAATTACCGTTCGACCGTTCCGATCCTCTCGCTAGCCAACACC
>NZ_JBAQPS010000363.1:0-1778 GCF_049305995.1 Sulfuricurvum sp. | reverse complement strand
GGGGAAGAGAAACGGGTCGCATGAAAATCCTGATCGAGAATCTCACCTTTGAGACCATCATCGGGATTCTTGAACATGAGCGCACCAACCCGCAACGAATACAAATCGATTGCATTATCGAATATTCTTATAGCAATGGCAAATTTATCAATTATGCCGAAGTCGCTCAACGGATCGAACATACCATGAACAAAGAGCACTTCGAGCTGATCGAAACGGCACTCGAAACACTAGGAACGCTTCTCAAAATGCATTTCTCTCTCATCCAAACCATGATTCTCACTATTCGAAAACCTGATATTCTTCCAAATTGCACTGTTAGTGTTCAAAAAAATTTCATTTTTTAAAAAAAATTGAAAAAAAGTTTAAAAATTTCTAAAACTATGGTATCATTTCGGCAAAATTTCCGTACTATGAGGAATCTGAATGCGTATTCTGATCATTGAAGATGAAGTAACCCTCAACAAAACCCTTGCAGAAGGGCTTAAAGAGTTTGGCTACCAAAGCGATGTCGTCGAAACCCTAAAAGATGGCGAGTACTATCTCGACATCCGTAACTATGACCTGATTTTGATGGATTGGATGCTTCCTGATGGAAATAGCGTTGATATTATCCCTGATATCAAAACTAATACACCAAAAACAGTTGTAGTCGTTCTGTCGGCTCGTGATGACAACGAAAGTGAAATCGAAGCTCTCCGTGCTGGTGCGGATGATTATATCCGTAAACCGTTTGATTTTGATGTTCTTGTTGCACGTATCGAAGCACGTCTCCGTTTCGGTGGAAGCAATATCATTGAAATCGATGATTTGACGATCAATCCTGAAGAGGAAAAAATCATCTATAAAGAAAAAGAGATCGAACTCAAAGGGAAACCGTTTGAAGTATTGACTCATCTTGCACGTCATCGTGATCAAATCGTCTCTAAAGAGCAATTGCTTGATGCGATCTGGGAAGAACCTGAACTCGTTACACCAAATGTTATCGAGGTTGCGATCAACCAAATCCGTCAAAAAATGGATAAACCGCTCGGTATCACTACCATCGAGACAGTACGTCGCCGTGGATACCGCTTTTGTTTTCCAAAAGAAGTATAAACTTTCTTTACTAATTCACTTCACAAAAGTCCCTATTTTAGGGACTTTTAGCTCTTGTTTTCTCTTATGTAAATCAACTTCTTAGCCTTTCTTATCTTTCTATCCTTAACAAGGTCTATAAATCTATATACCTAGTGTATGTCAAAGTTTGTAATAATATAGTGTAGACTTTTTGGCTAAAAAAAGAAAAATAAGTTTCTTATAAGATAGTTTTAGTTTTTATTAAATATAATTTCACAAGCCTTTTGGCAAATATATTTTAGATAAGGAAAGATATGAAGAAAATTCTTCTTGGTTTCTCAGCAGTAGCAATGCTTGCAAGTGTGGCTTTCGGAAGTGCTACAGTTATTTCTGGCTCAAATCAAAATGTGACATTTAATAGCAATCCAGAAGGTGCTATGGTGATGATCGATAATGTTAAAACATGTACAACACCATGTACTATTTCTTTACCGAAAGCAAAATCACAAAAAATGATCTCTTTTGAAAAAGAGGGATATGAAAAAGTTTCTATGCCCATTAATACAGAGTATAACGGTGTAGCTCTCTTGAATATTTTTTGGGATTTAAGTACGACAGATCTTATTACAGGTGCAGCTTGGAACTACTCTCCGAATAACTATTTTTCTGACTTGAAAAAAAAGTAATTCAAAATGCGTAATACCTTTTTGAGCTTATGT
>NZ_JBAQPS010000362.1:0-2593 GCF_049305995.1 Sulfuricurvum sp. | reverse complement strand
TTCTAGGGCAGGGGAGTTTTTGAGCATTTGGAGAGACATTTTGGCAGAGATGTAATAAATCTCTTTTTTCTCAGCGTCTACACCCTCGACGAATTTGCTGAACATGACCGGCTCGGCAGAGTTTAGGGTGTTGAGTTTGAGAAGCTCTAGGATACGTTCACGGTTACCCATGTCGCTGTAAAGTCCCTCTTTGAGGACGTTTCCGAACTCTTTGTAGAACGCGTCGTATTTCTCAGCGTCATTTTCAGAGACTTTTGCAAGTTCGCTGAGGACTTTTTTAACCGAAGCGTTTTTGATTTTCGCCATAACGCGGTTGCTCTGTAAGATTTCACGGCTGACGTTCAATGGAAGGTCGGCAGAGTCGATCACCCCGCGAAGGAAGCGTAGGTAGGTCGGCATAAGCTCTTTTTCATCGTCGGTGATAAATACACGGTTGATGTAGAGTTTGATACCGCTTTGGTAATCGACGCGGTACAAATCCATCGGTGCTTTGGCTGGGACGTAGAAGAGGGTGGTGTATTCTAATGTACCCTCCGCGCGATTGTGCATCCAGAGTAACGGCTCACTCGAATCATGGGCGATACTGGAGTAGAAATCTTTGTACTCTTCATCACTGATCTCAGATTTGCTGATCGTCCAAAGTGCGTTGGCTTTGTTGATTTGTTTGTTGACAAGTTCGTTGTGACCTTTTTCCTCACCCTCGGCTGGGGCAACCCACTCCTCTTTGTCCATGTAGATCGGGAAAGGGATGTGGTTGGAGTATTTTTTAACGATGCTATCGATACGGTGAGTCTCTAAAAACTCGCTCTCATCGTCTTTGAGGTGCATGATGATGCTCGTACCGTGGCTATCGCGCTCTGCTGGCTCAAGATCATATTCTGACCCCGCCATTGAAGACCATTTATACGCTTGCTCTTCTCCGGCTTTACGGCTGATAACTTCCACTTTGTCCGCTACCATAAACGACGCGTAGAAACCGACACCGAATTGACCGATAAGATTGGAATCTTTTTTCTGATCTCCTGAGAGTTTTTCGAGGAACGCTTTGGTTCCTGATTTTGCGATGGTTCCGAGGTTTTCGACCAAATCCGCTTCGTTCATACCGATACCGCTGTCACTGATTGTGAGGGTTTTCGCCTCTTTGTCTATGATGATGTCGATACGAGGGGCGAAATTTACCCCTTTGTAGGCGTCATCGGTGAGGACAAGCATGTTGAGTTTATCGAGGGCGTCGGAGCTGTTGGAAACTAACTCGCGGACGAAAATCTCTTTGTTGGAGTACAAAGAGTGGATCATGAGATGTAAGATTTGTGAGACTTCAGTCTGGAACTGATGTTTTGCCATATGACTATCCTTGGAGGTTAAATTTTAGGCTGTGATTGTAACGAAATAGTTTTAATAATGCAAGAAGTATCAAGTAAGTTTAGTGTAGTTGACTAAAGCATTTCATTTAGTATTCCCGATTAAATCGGGAAAGAAAAGTTAGTTAGTGCTGATGTTGAAATTCTAATACTTCTTTAATCTCGTCTGATGTAGCTTCATGGATATCTAAGATAGTTCCTTCAAAAACGAGGTCTAATCCTGCAAGAGGATGGTTTCCATCAAGTGTGGCATGATCACCCTCGATGTCGGTAACAGTATAGATAATGACATCATCAGAATCATCTTCAAAATAACCATCAAGCTCCATTCCAATACTCACTTCAGCCGGTAATTCACTGAGTACTTCAGTTATAATAAGAGAAGAATCATAATTTCCAAATGCTTTATCTGCAGAGAGTTCAACTTTAAAAGCTTCCCCGATACTTTTTCCTTCTAACGCTTTTTCAACTGTAGGAAAGATATGTCCATAACCGCCGTGTAAATACACTAATGATTCCTCCTCTTCATGGAGAAGATTACCTTCAGTATCATTAATATGATAATCGATGGTGACGATACAATCTTTTTTGATGGTCATAAGCATTCCTTGACTTTAAAATAAATATTAGTCGATTTTATATCTAAAATAGAATAAGCAAAATATTAAGTTTTTGATCTATCAGTAATTTTAGGGAGTGAATAACCCTATATGTGTATATACGGGAAATCGTGCTAAAAATATTTTCAATATAATCTATATTATGTTAATCAAAATAAAGATTATTCGATTTTTAGTTAAGTTTTAGTACAATCCTAAATATGGAAACTACTAAAGAACAACTCCTCAACGACATTGAAAACCTACTTAATCGTTACGATGGATTGAACCCTACTCAAATTAATCCTGAATTATTACAATTTTTAGATCGACAGACTCTTATAAACATTATAGATTCAATCTTACGTCAGCAAGAAAAAACAAATGAATCTAATATTGACTGGCTTGAACAATTTAAACAACATAAGATTTGACACTTATCTTTTAAAAGATAAGTTTTATTTGATAGAAATTTTGATTTTGAACTATTGTATATTTAAATCCGATCTCAGAACTAAGACGTTTCAATATTTTTTCTCCGATTTTCGAACTAAATAAATATTTTTCTTCTCCAATTGTATTTGTGATACATATTTCCCGAGTCATTGGATTGCATTCCACTTTTATAACAGT
>NZ_JBAQPS010000361.1:0-4332 GCF_049305995.1 Sulfuricurvum sp. | reverse complement strand
GGGTATGAGCACTTTCAGGCTGAAGTTTAAATAGCCATGGTTTTAGAGATTCATAATCAAACATACAAGCCCGCCTCGATCAAAGAATAAAGTGACGCGATTATACTCAAAAAAGGATTAATAGGGGATTATTCTCCCAGTTTTCCTGCAAGACGGCGGTAGTTTTCAGAGGTTTCGAGAAGCTCACGGTGGGTTCCGCGAGCGATAATACTCCCCTCTTCGAAATACAAAATCAGATCGGCATGTTCAATCGTACTAAGGCGATGGGCGATGATGAGGGTTATTTTATCTTGAGCATAAGCATTTAAAGCACCTTGTATCCGTTTTTCACTTTCGTTATCCAATGCACTGGTCGCTTCATCCAATATGAGGAGTGATGCATGTTTATAGATGGCACGGGCAATAGCGATACGTTGGCGTTGACCACCTGAGAGGTTCGCACCGAACTCTTGCATTAGCGTATAGATTCCCTCCGGTAAAGCAGAAGCAAATTCCAGTGCATCCGCTTTTTGCAGAGCCTCTTTTACTCTCTCTTCATCGATCTCACTTCCGTAGGCGACATTGGCGGCTAATGTGTCTTGGAGGATGTAAACCCTCTGCGATACGGCGGCAATTTGGCTTCGTAGAGAGTTTTGAGTATAGGATTTTAGGTTATGATTATTTAGGGTAACGGTGCCTTCTGATGGATCATAAAAGCGTAGCAGTAGGTTGACTAATGAGCTTTTACCCCCACCGCTTTGTCCTACTAGCGCAACTGTTTGTCCTACGTTGATGGTTAGGTAAATATTTTGTAGGGCGAGTTTTTCACCGAATTTGAGGGAAACATGATCAAATTCGATCGATTGGACAGGTGTATTGAGGAATAGAGTACCGTCTTTGACCTCATTTTCGATGTCAAAAATCTGAAATACCCGTTCGCTGGCGGCTTGAGCGTCTTGAATTTTACTGTAAATAGCACTGACACGGCGAAGAGGTTGAAATACGAGTCCCACAGCGGTCAAAAATGCGGTGAATTCCCCAACACTCATTGCACCAGAATAAACTTGTTGTCCACCAACAAAGATAACGGCAGCCAAACCGACAGCTGCTATGATCTCCATCAGGGGAGAAACCAATTCACTCGTATAGGTTGTTTTCATATTGAGTTTAAAAAAGTGATCATTTTCATCTCGGAATTGTGTTACTTCATATTTTTCGGTTGCATTGGCTTTGATGATTTCACTGTTATTAAATACTTCGGTCAAACGGGTCATCAAATCGGCATTTTTTTCTTGAGAACGGTGGGAAAGTCGTTTGAGCCGACGGGTAATTTTAAGTAAGGGAAAGATGATCACTGGCATCACAAATAGTGCCCAAAAAGCGAGTGTGGCGTTGAGATAGATAACATAGCCGATGAGTGTAATAACGGTGAGGCTTTCACGAATTAGTTCAGGCATCATTGTAGAGACAAAATATTGGATACGGGCAATATCATTGGTAATTCGAGAAATGAGTTCACCGCTACGGTTAGTATAAAGAAACTGCATATCCATATGGACGATTTTATCCAGTAGATTTTCGCGTAAACGAGAAACAATATGCATTCCGATATACGTGTTATAAACTGCTTGAAGGTATCTACCGATGGATTTTATGATATAAATTCCTAGTAGTAAAGAAGGAATAATGTAGAGCATATTTGCTTCTTTTTTGATAAACATATTATCCATCAACGGTTGCATGATATGCGCTGTTCCTGCGGTAGCAGTAACGGTAAGTAATATACCGATAAGAACCATCATATATTGAAATTTATACCCTTTTATATAAGGCCAGTACCGTTTATAAATTTCGCTGAATTTCAATCTCGTATCTCCCAAAAAGTTCCATTGGTAGTATCCATGATTGAAACTCCCAATGTTGTAAGTTCATCGCGGAGTGCATCGGAAGCAGCAAAATCTTTGGCTTTTTTGGCTTCGGTACGCTGGACGATCAACGCATCAATTTTTGCTTTCGATGCTTCATCTAAACCAAATTGGAAGTATTCAAAAGGATTTTGCCCTCCGAATCCCAATACCGTCTCAATGGTTGCTAGGGATGAGAGGAGAATTTGGCGGTAAGCTTTATCTTTTGGGTTGGTATCGAGAGCTTCGTTGGCTTGCGAGATGAGTTCATCGATGAGGGCATAGGCGCGTGAGACGTTGAGATCATCCCCTAACGCTTCTAGAAGATTCTTTTTGAATGCGGTATCGATAAGCTCGGCAGTGAGTCCAAAGAGCCGTTTTTTGAGACGATAGAGTTTATCGAGCCGTTTTTTTGAGGCGATCAAATCCTCTTCGTTAAAGTTAAAATCTCCCCGATAATGGGTACTGAGGAGATAAAAACGGAGCACTTCGCCGTCATAGCTTTTGAGAGCGTCTTTGAGGAAAAAACTGTTTCCCAGACTCTTCGACATCTTTTCACCGTCGATGGTCACAAATCCGTTGTGCATCCAGTATTTAGCTAACTCGTGATTTGTTGCACAGCGGGTTTGCGCCGCTTCGTTTTCGTGGTGGGGAAAGAGGAGGTCGGCACCGCCGCCGTGGATGTCGATGGCGTATTCGCCGACATGGGGACTCACATATCGCTCGATCATAGCCGAACACTCCAAATGCCACCCCGGACGACCGCGACCAAACGGCGAATCAAATGCTACCCCCTCATCATGCACCGCTTTCCAAAGGGCGAAATCGGCTTCATTGCGTTTTTCGGAAACTCTCTCGACACGGCTGACGTTCTCCATACTTTGACGGTTGGAGAGGGAGAGGTAGCTTTTATCGCTTTGGGTATCGAAATAGATATCGCCGTTACTGATAGTATACGCGTGTTTGTTATCGAGGAGGTGTTGGATCATCTCGCTCATCGCATCGATCGATTCGGTCGCTTTAGGCTCTAATGTCGGCTTTTGGACTCCGATGGCCTCCATATCACGGGTGTACGCAGCCGTGTAGCGCTCTGCGATCTCGCTAGTGCTGATCCCTAACTCACGTGCTTTGTTGATGATTTTATCGTCGATATCGGTGATGTTACGGGCAAAGAGAACATCATACCCCTCCGCTTCGAGTACACGGCGGAGCAGATCAAACACCAAGGCACTCTTGGCATGTCCCAAATGGGCATCATCATAGACCGTCGGGCCGCAGACGTAGAGGGATACTTTCCCCTCTTGGAGGGGGATAAATGGTAGTTTTGTTTTTTGGACGCTGTCGTATATAGTCATGGGTTTCCTGCTAAATTATCGTATCAATTGTATCAAAAAGGTGTTTAAACTATAAAAAACTACTCCGAAACCGAGAGTTCCTAAGATAAAGTAGAGGCTAAAACGGCTTCTGAGGAGATCAAAAAAGATCTTCCATCCTACCGCTTGGATGGTGAGGATAAACTGCACCGCACCACCAATACTTCCCGCCAATGCCAAACCTGCCGCCCCCATGCTTTGCATCAAAATAACCGAGAAAATCAGATTGATAACGAGGGAGATAACGGCGATCTTCGCCGCTTTGAGGTGTTTGTGCTGGGCATAGAGGTACATCGAAAAGAGTTTCGCCAACCCAAAAGGGATTAGCCCCACCATATACATTTGCAGTACTCTAGCGGTATTGAGGGTATCTTCTAAATCAAATGCCCCCCGCTCAAATAACAGCCAAATGATCGGTTCCGCGAGTAAAATCCCCCCGAGTACGGATACCCCTAAAAGTGCGCTAAGGAGCCAAAACGATTTAAAGAGATTTTTATAGGCGAGTTCATCGTTCCCGTTGTTGATCGCTTTGGCAATCGTGGGGAAGAGGGCAGTGGTAATCGCCAGTGCGATGATCGCGAAAGGGAGCTGAAAAATACGGTTGGCGTAAAAGAGATACGACACCGACCCCGCCGCCAAAAATGAGGCGAGCGAGGTATCGATAAACGAGGCGATTTGCGCCGTGGAGTTCCCGACAACCGAGGGGAGAAAGAGTGATTTAAATTTCGATTCCTCTTCTTTGACATCTTTGATTTTACGATATTTCCACCCTCCGACGAGGATTTTCATCAGCCCTTGTTGGCGGATAGCGTAGAGGTGGGTAGCGACTTGAAGCACCCCTCCGATGAGGATAGAGAAACTCAGGGCATACACAATCGTTTGTGGGTCGGAGTTGGTAAAGAGGATCAGAGCGGCGATCATCGCGATATTGAGCCATACGGTCGAAAAAGCGGTGGTGAAAAAATGCTCTTTGTGTTGGAGTAAAGCCCCTAAAAAGGTGACGATAAAGATGAGGTCTAAATACCAAAAATTGATAGCGGTTAGCGGTGCCGTTTGGGAGATGAGATCATGCCCCC
>NZ_JBAQPS010000360.1:0-18499 GCF_049305995.1 Sulfuricurvum sp. | reverse complement strand
GCTGTTATTTCAACCGCTATCAATCTCAAAGAACAGCTAAGCGATCATTCTATCCAAGCAGCAGTCGAACTTGCTGAACGTTTCGGATTGGATGGTAGAGAATTTCAAAAAATTATTGAACAAATTCGCGAATAAAAACGGATACCTAAAGCAAGGAGATAATATGGCAAAAATTTTAGTAGTAGATGATGCAAGCCTGATACGTATGGTTGCCCAAAAAGCGATAGTTGAAGCGGGTCATGAGGCAATACTCGCAGAAAATGGGGTGCAAGGGATAGAAATTTTCAAAAATACCGGTATCGATTTTATTTTTAGTGATATCAATATGCCTGTTATGGGTGGGTTTGATATGATTCGTGAAATCAAACAGCTCCCCGGAGGTTCTTTCGTCCCTATCGTCATGCTAACAACAGAAAATAATGATGAACTCAAAGCCGTGGGTAGAGAATTGGGAGTTAAGGCTTGGCTGTTAAAACCATTTAACAAAGAAAAATTTCTCCTTGTGATGAAAAAACTAATGCGATAGCGATATGAAGCTCTTATCACAGAAATTGACGATCAGCGAGGTCAATGAAGCTCAAAATCTCCTCGTCAACACATTGTCTTCTTGGGATATTACAGAAACACTCGATCTATCGGAAATTACGTCGATTGATATGTGCGGCATTCAACTGCTCCTCTCATTTCAAAAATCACTTCAGCTTTTAGGCTACACGCTAACACTTACCGGTCTCTCAACCTCTCTCATCAGTGCTATTGTATTATCAGGATGTGCTGAATTACTGGGGGTTGAGCATGAATGAAGAGTTACAATATTTTCAAGAAGATGCAAAAGCTCAACTCGATTTCATGGAGCAAGCACTCATGGATATCGTGGAGCAAGGGGTTAATGACGACGCCATCGGTGCTATTTTTCGGGCTATGCATACCATTAAAGGGACGGCAGGTATGTTTGATTTTACCGAGATCGTCTCTTTTACTCATGTTGCCGAAAATGTTTTAGATTTGGTGCGCCAAAAGAAAATAACCCTCACCGAAGAGATACTCGAAATTTTATTACGCTCCAAAGATCATGTCGAAGAGATGGTCTCCGCTGCCATCAATGCCCTTCCCCTCTCTGAAGAGATTCGTACCCGTGACGAAGCTCTTCGTGCCATGTTAGCCACTTCACTCACACCCACATCCGATACCAATCAGCTTCAAACCGTAGAATCCCCTACCGATACGCTATCCGGTGAGAGGGTGTGGCACATCTCTCTTCGTTTTAAAGAAGAGTTTTTTAAAACAGGGATGGACATCCTCTCCATTTTCGATTTTTTCTCTTCAGAGGGCGATATCATTACTATCTTACCTGTTACCGATTTCATTCCTATGCTTGATAGCTATGATCCTTTTATCCCTTATATTGGATTTGAGATCTTTTTTTTAACCTCCAATACCTGCTCTGCTATCGAAGAAATCTTTGAATTTGTAGCCGAAGACATCGATCTTATCTTGTTCCCTTCTGATAATACAGCTTCACTGCAAGAGCTTTGTGACAAACGACCGGAAGTTATCGAGGTTCTTAAAAAAGCGTCGATGTATGAGCATCTTTTTACAGAAGGATTTCCATCTATCACGCCAAATGAATCGCAAATACCACCTGTAAACATCGTCTCTGCTCCACCTGTAACTCCAACACCTTTACGTGTCCCATCTTTTACGGAACCTTCCAAAGAAAGTCCAAAAAATACTTCCGTTGCTAAATCAGCTTTTCTACGGGTCGATTTTCAAAAAATTGACCTTTTAATCAATCAGCTCAGCGAAATGGTCATTACCAATGCCAAAATAGTGCAAATAAGCGAAAAGTATGACGATTCCGAATTAGAAGAGGCAACTCAAACTTTTACGGAGATGCTCGATGCCCTGAGAGATACGATCATGGATATTCGAATGGTACAAGTCGAAGAGTCCTTTGCCAAACTCCGCCGAAATGTTAGCGATGTGGCTAAAAAGCTTGGTAAAACGATCGATTTTTCCATCAGCGGTGGAGAAACCGAATTGGATAAAGCGGTAGTTGAAAAACTCAATGACCCTCTCGTTCATATGTTACGCAACTCTATCGATCATGGGATAGAAAGTGCCGAAGAGCGCCGTGCTAATGGCAAAACAGATCACGGTCAGATTTGGCTACGTGCTTATCCCGAATCAGGAACAATCGTTATAGAAATTGAGGATGACGGACGAGGACTCAATACCCACGTCATTCACCGAAAAGCCATCGAAAAAGGGATTGTATCGTCGCACGATACTCTCAGTGACGAAGCTATCAATATGCTCATTTTTCATCCGGGTTTTTCAACGTCGGATACCATTTCAGATATCTCTGGGCGAGGTGTTGGTATGGATGTGGTTAAACAAAATATCGAATCGCTGAAAGGGCGTATCGATATTATCAACCGAATCGGTCTAGGATGCAAATTTATCATTACCCTTCCGCTGACGCTTGCCATTATTGACGGCTTTTTAGTACAGGCCGGTTCTACCAAATACATTATCCCACAGCAAATGATCCAAGAAGTATTGGAGTTACGTTCCGAAACTCTCATCGAGATTGCTGAAGCACCTCTGCTCAACTTACGAGGAGAGCTTCTCCCGATACTCGATGTTAAACACTATT
This sequence comes from Sulfuricurvum sp., assembly GCF_049305995.1. Classification (GTDB taxonomy): domain Bacteria; phylum Campylobacterota; class Campylobacteria; order Campylobacterales; family Sulfurimonadaceae; genus Sulfuricurvum. Next base: position 15,840 of record NZ_JBAQPS010000360.1, on the reverse strand, counting down.
TTCAAACAACAGAGCACCTCTTGTTTTCACGACAAAACATTGTTATCATACGGTATGGTTCCTATCGTGCCGGACTCATTGTCGAAGAGCTTTTCGGAGAACATCAAACCGTCGTAAAAACGCTCGGTCCGCTCTTTCAAAAAGTTCCCGGAATATCCGGAGGGTCGATTTTGGGGAGTGGGGAGATCGCCTTGATTTTTGATATTCCGGCACTCATCGAATATGTAATACAACATGACCAACGATAAAGGAGAAAAGATGAACACCACCTCAACCTCAGAAGAGATTTTATTTGACGATCATGAACTGATTGTCAGCATGACCGACCCGCTTGGAAATATTATTTATGTCAATGATGTTTTTTGTTCGATAGCAGGATACACACGTGATGAACTGATCGGACAGCCTCACAATATTATCCGCCATCCGGATATGCCAAAAACAGTATTTAAACTCTTATGGGATCGAATTTTGTCCGGACAAGCTCTCTACGCTTATGTTAAAAATAGAGCCAAAAATGGCAACTATTATTGGGTCAAAGCGTTTGTAACGCCCATCATTGAAAACGCTCAAGTGGTTAAAATAGCATCGTATCGCCGACCTATCTCTCCATTTATCAAAGAAGAAGTCAGTAAAATTTATGCTGCCGTGCTTGAACATGAAAAATACAACTCGTTGGATGCCTCTTTTCAATTTTTTCTGGACTTTTTGGATGAACGCGGTATCTCTTACGATCGTTTTATTGATCGGCTAGCCATGCAAAAATCGGTCAGTAATGTAGGTGTGATGAATATCGATTTTGATCAATTTTATATTGATCATGTCATTTTCAAACATAATATTATCCATGCAGTAAAAGAGAAAAAATGGAATACCGAAGTGGTCAAACCCTGTTGCTGCCGATTCGGAAAAAAACTGATCGAACTGCAAAATATGCCATTTACCGCTCATCCGTCATGGAACAAGGCGATCCATGCCCACGAAGAGGTTCACCATCTCATGGAAAGCTACCTCCACAAAAGTGCAGCAGGAACCTCTGCTGAAGAGTTATCATCCATCCTTCAAACCGTTGAGAGCCATACTGATCAGCTCTTTAGCAATCTGCACAATGCAATCGATACATACCGATAAAAGGGTCAACAATGAATTATGATACGAACCTAAACTACATAGCAGAGGCGATAAAAGCTCTTAAAGAAGGGCGTTTTGAGGAACAGTTTAACTCCATGGACGGTGCTCATGATGAAATTTTTACCCAAATTCACTCCCTTCGCGACCTTTTAAATACCCTTCAAAACGATACCGCTTATTTTAATAATGCTATTTTACACGGGAATATGGATTATCGGATAGAAAACCTCCACTATATAGGAGGGTTCAGCAAGATTGCCGATAGTATTAATTATAACGTCGATCTCAGCATGTGCGCCACGAGGGATATTTCGTATGTCCTTACCCGCATCAAAAACGGAGATTTTACCGCACGAGTCAGTACACAATATTATGGCGATTTTAACACCCTAAAAGAATCAGTTAACACCCTTGCAGAAGTGCTTCATAATCTTTTAGTAGATGCATCACTCTCGGCTCGTGCGATGCAAGGAGGGAACTTGGGAATACGGGTTGATACGGATCGATACAGTGGAGATTTTACTAAAATCGTTGAACAGCAAAACAGTGCTACCGAAGCGGTTGTACACGTCCTAAATACGATTCAAAATGTCATGGAAGAGTACGTACAAGGCAATTTAAGTGCCCAAGTCACCACCCAATTTAACGGTGATTACGCAAAAATTACAGAAGCCATCAATTCCATGGGGATGATCCTTAATCAATCTATTGCCGAAGTTACCCGTGTCATGGCGGCACTGAGTCGAGGTGAATTAAACGAACGTATTGAGATCGAATTACCGGGTGATTTGGATGCTATTAAAATCTCAACCAATCTATCGATGCAAACCCTCTACGATATCGTCACTGAACTGGGTGAAACCCTCAAAAGCTTAGAAAACGGTGATTTAACTCGACGCATTTCCATGGAACTCCCCGGAGACCTAGCGCTCATCCAACATTCTGTTAATGAATTTGTTAGCAGCCTTGTGGAGATGATCACTCGAATCGTTATAAGTGCCAATGAGATTACAATGGCATCTAGTGAAGTAAGTAAATCATCCAACTCGCTCTCACACGGTGCCGAAGTTCAAGCTTCATCCATCGAAGAGACGACTAGCTCCATCGAAGAGATGAATGGATCCATCAATGAAACCGCCAATAATGCCAAAAAAACCAATGAACTGGCATCCGAAGCCTCCACAATGGCAAAAAGCGGAGGGGAATCAGTAGCTAAAACGGTTGAAGCCATGCGCAACATTGCCGATCGTATCAAAATTATCGAAGATATTGTTTACCAAACCAATCTCTTAGCACTGAATGCCGCTATCGAAGCAGCTCGTGCAGGGGAACATGGAAAAGGATTTGCCGTTGTTGCCGCAGAAGTACGAAAATTAGCCAAACGCTCTCAAATTGCCGCAAAAGAGATCAGTGAAATTACCGGAAAAAGTGTTGCTATTTCTGAAGAAGCAGGATCACTCATCTCCAATGCTCTCCCTAAAATTCTCGAAACGGCTTCTCTCATTCGTGATATTTCAGTTGCAGCAACCGAACAAGATGCTGGAATAGGGCAAATTAGCATCGCTATGAATCAACTCGATCAAGTCACGCAACAAACCGCCGGTGCATCTCAAGAGCTAGCATCCACTGCCACACAATTAAATGTACAAGCCTCCTCTCTTACCGATATGATGAAATTTTTCAGACTCAAAGATGACCATTCCAACCCCTCTTTAAAAGAGCCTTCTCCTCATCGTTCTGAGTCTATACATCATCCAAATGAGACGAAAAGCGATTATACCCTCGGAACGCCACAATCGCATCAGGGCTTGGATCTTCGAGAATTTGACAGCTATTAAATATGGACACGATGATGAATGATGCTTGGGATGATGATCTCGATTTTACCCTGAAAGAGGGGGATCAATTTGTTTTGTTTTTATCCGACCAAACACTTTTTGCACTCCCCTCAGCTGATGTAGTCGAAATCATTGAATTTCCCCCTATCACTACGATAGCAATGATTAATCCATCTATTTTAGGGGTCGCCAATATTCGCGGAAATATTATCGGCATCATTGATCTAGCAGGGTTAATTTGGGGACATCCGACACTCCTTACTCCACGCACATCGGTCATTATTGTCCGTTTACATGTGGAAGATGAAATCCTTTCGATCGGATTAATCGTAGATGAGATTTTAGAAGTAGAGACTTTCAATCCTTCGGACTTTCTTGAGTGCCCCCCTTTCGGGCTCAAAATAGAAAAAAAATATATCCAATCCATCATCGCCTATAAAGAGAACTATATCATGCTGCTTGATTTAAAAAATCTTTTAAACATTCACTCTCTTAGCGAACCAAAAGGGCTAACATGAGTACGTATCAACACGAAAATTCTCTTCAGGATTGGGATGATGACGATGAAATCGATCTGGTAAAACTCGTCACTTCAAATGCTAATGATGCGAATCAATATCTCATATTTGAAGGTTCAAATAACGAATTTTACGCTATCAATATTGCCAAAATAGAAGAAATTCTCATCTATGATATACTAGAGATTGCTAAAAATACCGACCATAGACACATCATCGGTACGGCACAAATTCGTGGACATATGACCCCTTTGTTTATTTTTGATCAATGGTTCGGAAATCCTGTTTTGAATTCGCAGGAATACGAGCTAATGATTATGGCTACATTCGGGGGTCACCGCATTGCTATGATCGTTAAAAGGATTGAAGATATTGTTGTCATCGAGCCGCATGAGATGGAATCCACGGCTCAGAGCAATCCGAATACATCCTTTATCGCTAACATTAAGATTCGAGGTGCACTGCATCTATGCACTATCTTCGACAGTGATAAAATGCTTTTGGATCTGTTTCATGAATCCTCTGAACAAACGCTCCGTTCCCTTGAGCACATAACACCTCGCCATCTGAGTAACAAAATCATTTTTTTTGCGGATGACAGTCTTTTTATACGCAAAATGGTTGAAAAACTCTTGAGCAAAATGGGAACACCTTATAAAATTTATGAAAACGGTGCCGAACTTATCGATGCCTTGCAACAAACGCCTGAAGAACAAATAGCCCTCGTCATTACCGATCTTGAGATGCCGGTTATGAGCGGCTATACCGTTATCTCTACCCTTCGAAACAACCCAAAATACAATGCAATTCATCTAATCGTTCATACCAATATGTCTAACTCCCAAATGAGCGAATCCCTCCTCCGCCAAGGGGTCAACCGCGTTATCGGCAAAGTTAATATCGAAGCATTGGAATCTGCGATAATGGAACAAATCCGATGACCAATCCACCGATAACACTAACGGATAATGAATTTGCACTGATCCAAAAAATCATTTTTGATGAAGCGGGAATCACCCTTGATGAGAGCAAAAAGAGTATGGTGCAAAATCGTCTCTTTAAACGGATGGCGCACTACAAGTTTACAAAATTTAACGACTACATCCGTGTGGTTCAATTCAATCGCGATGAACGTATTGAGATGATTAACCAATTAACCACGAATGAAACTTATTTTTTTCGTGAAATGCTCCATTTTGATTTTTTAGCATCTATCGCTTCCAAACACCGTTCGCCCGAGCCGTTCAGTGTTTGGAGTGCAGCTGCATCGGTGGGAGCTGAAGCGTATTCATCCGCTATGCTTTTAGACTCCATATTAGGTTCTAATGGCTATCAGATCATCGGCACAGATATCAATACGGAGGTTCTCAACAAAGCCCGTATTGGACTCTACCCTGAGGTTTGGGTGGATAAAATCCCTCCGGAACTTCGAAGTAAATCATGTCTAAAAGGGAAAGGTACCTATGCACATCAATTTCTGATCCATCCCAATATCATTGAAAAAGTTACCTTTAAAGAGGGAAATTTATTAAAAGAACAACAAGAACTTGGAAAATTCGATATTATATTTTTACGCAATGTTCTTATTTATTTTAACGATGCCACACGGGAAATCGTCGTTCGCAATACGATTAAAAATCTTAAAGTCGGAGGATTTTTAATTATTTCGCTGACCGAAAGTATAAAACATCTTCCGATTGAACAGTTGACCTATATTGAAAATTCAATCTACCGAAAGGAGACAGAATAATGTCGCGCAATGCAAAAGTTTTATGTGTCTCTACCAAAGGGGGGGTCGGCAAATCAACCATCTCGATTCAACTCATTGTTCCGGCGTTGTTTGAACTCGCTCAACACCAAAAAGTCTCTTTGTATGAATGTGATGATGAAAACTCCGATAGCCTCAGCTATGGAGCTTCCCAACTTCTTAGTCGAAATCTCGTTCGAGTAGACACCCCTTTTTTACGCGATGATCTTTTGGAACTCGTACTCAAAGAACAACCGACCTGTATCGATATCGGAGGGAACAAAAGCACTACCATTGTTCTCGATGCACTCGATACATCGGGTGCTATCCATTTTATCGATTTAGCCCTAATACCGATTCTCGACGGAGAACAAGACGGGCTTAATGCGATCGATGTGTATCAACGACTCAAACTTCTACGTCCGGAGCTACCTATCTTATTTGTCCTCAACCGAGCCAAAGACAGTCGATACATCGAACATCAGTTTGAAAACTTTTTCGGTGATGTGAGAGGGATTTTTCAAAATATTAATGCCGTTCAAAATTACCTCATCGACGAAGATGCCAACGCTTATCTCACCCTCGATGACAATGAGATGATTAAATACAGCCGCCGTTTCGGGCTGACCGTCTATGAAATCGCTTCCCAGGAACGTGATTTTATTTCTCGTTTAAAAACAGATGGCACCATTCAAGGAGATCTAAATGAAGCCAAAATTCTCAGTTTTAAACATTTTGTAGAGAGAGAATGTAAAAATTATCTCCATCGTTCTTTGCTTCCGGCGATACAAAAGATTCAATCTACGATCAGGAACTTACCATGAATAAAAAATATACCGGATTTCTGGGTGTATTGGCCTATAAAAAACGGATTCTTATTTTTGATGATAATACCGTTATTCTCCAGACACAACCCGATGTTTTAGAGGCATTTGAGCTTTATAACTCCTATGCCGCCAATAACCTCGCCGAAGAACACCTAAGCTCTATTTTGACAACATGGAAACCGGATGCCGTTATCATTGAATCCAATAACCCTGAGGAAGTCATCCGTCTGTGTACCCATATATCTCAAGCCGATTGGAAAATAGCGATTATCGTCATTGTTCCGGATAGTTCCAATATCCTCGCCTATCGTGCCGCCAATGCTATCGCAGATACAATGCTCTGCCGACCGTGCACTAATGAAGCCGTGGTTCAAAAAATTGTTACCGCACTAGCAGCCAAACAAAGTATGATTCAGCTCTCCCTCTCTTTGGACTTAGAAAATTTACTCAATGATTCTAGCGATTTGGAAACACTCAAAGTTACTTTTGAGGGAAATATTCTCTTACTATGCGAATCCCTGCACAATCTATCGGTACGATTGAAAGATGGTGAACTCTCTCCTGCTCTTTTCAATGAAATAGCCGATGCCATGGACGCTATAGCCCAAATTTTTGCCCACAGCCACTACACCCACCATGTCTCTCGAATTTTTAAAAATCTAGGTGACTATTTACGCCATTTTAACTTTGACTCCATTGATATCTCAACCCTTGAAGGGTTTGATTATTTGATCAACATTGTCGATGACATCACGCTGTATGTCAAAAACTTTTTTGTTAATCGCCTATTTTCAGATGTTTATATTTTTGAACATTCACTTGAAAATTCGATCGTATTTATGAAAAACCGACTCGAAAATCGGGAAGATACCTTGAGTGATTTGGAGTTTTTTTAATGATAAAAGTATTTGTAATCGATGATTCGGCGATGGTACGCCACGGCTTTCGAAAACTTCTTGAAGGTTCCAGCGATATCACCCTCATCGGTGAAGCCGAAAATCCGGTGGACGCTTTCGAAGTATTTAAAAGCTCAGGACTTCCCGACCTTTTTATCCTCGATATTGAAATGCCGAAAATGGACGGACTCACCTTTCTCAAAAAAATCAATGAACAGCGCCCCACACCGGTGATCATCTGCTCAACTCTTACTGCGGCAGGCTCACCGGCGGCTATCGATGCGATGAGACTTGGAGCCGTTGACGTTATTGAAAAACCACGCCTTAATCTGAGTGATTTTTTTCATGATTATCAAAGTGAGTTTTTGGAAAAAATCCGTATGGGAGTCATGGCTAACGCTCGCTTAAGTGCACGGCAAAGCATTCAAGCACCTAAAGAGAAACAACCTATTACTACGACACCTGCAACAAAAATCGTAGCTATAGGTTCATCTACGGGAGGAGTACAAGCCCTCGAAGAGATCATTTCACATCTTGCGCCAAACCATCCCGGTATCGTTATCACACAACATATGCCTCAAGGCTTTACCAAATCATTCGCTGACCGACTCAATCAATTGGCTCCCAATTCTATCGTAAGCGAAGCAACACACGATGAGGTTGTTGAAAACGGTAAGATTCTCATCGCACCGGGGGGATTTCATATGGAGGTCTACAGTATCGGCGGTATTTTTAAAGTACTCATCAAAGATTATCCGAAAGTCAATTCTCACAAACCCAGTGTTAATGTTTTGTTCAAATCCATCGCAAAATGTGCCGGAAAAAATGCAACCGGTTATATCCTCACCGGAATGGGAAGCGACGGAGCACAAGGGCTTAAAATGATGCGTGATGCCGGTGCCCACACTTATGGGGAATCAGCGACCACTGCCATCGTATACGGAATGCCCCGCATAGCCAATGAAATGGGTGCCGTTGAAAAAGAGCTTCTCCTAAACGAAATTGCTTCCAGCATCAACTCAATTACTTAATAAGGAAAACATTATGGATAAAAATACCCTTTCAGTCATTTCAGAATTCGCAAAACGGATGCGTATCATGGTCATTGACGCTGATTCATCGCGCCTAAATCTCTATAAAAATGTTTTGGAACCTTTATTTGTCGAAGTTTATCTCAGCAAAGAGCCCCGTGAAGCGTACAAAAAATGGCATACTGATCAAGATCGCTATGAGATTGTCATCATATCCGTTAGCGAAGATGATTTTGGTCATTTAGAATTATTTAAAGCCATCCGAAAAAAATCTTATGAGCAAAAAATCATTATTGCTCTTGCCAGTAATGACTATAACGATCTACGAGATATTATAGCCAGAGGGATTGACGGTGTCATATCCGGTCCATCGGATGAGATATCGATTGTCTCTGTCTTCCAACGCCTGCTTCGTGATATCTCTGATCGTAAACTACTACACTCGTACATTACTCAATTGAGTATAATGGCAAAAGACAATGCCGATCTTCGCGTTCGAGCGCGCAACCAACCCGCCCAATCCAGCGAATCCGTCGAAGCAAAATCCGATTCTCTCCCTCAAGATGATACGCCATCCGAAACAACACCCGCATCCCCCTCTCTCATCGATAAGTATTCGGTGCGCACCACATTTAAAAATACATCTATGGCAAAAGCAGTACGAGAAATCGATGTTTTTTCACTGGAACGTATCGATAAATTCCGTGAAAATATTTATTCCTATCAACAGCAATTGATCGATTTGGATATAGCCGATACACAAACCACCAAAACAGTCATTATCAAAACTACCGATGGACTTCTCAAAATTATTGAGGTCATCAATGACTTAAATCTCTTTCCTGTCACTGTTCAAGCAGCTCTGCATATGTCCACATTTATCCGAGACATTGATCCTGCAATATTTGAAAATCTTGAAAAAAAGAATCTTATCATCGATATCATCGTAGCACTTTTTGATGATTTGGACAAATGGATCGAAACCGTATTCATCAACCAAGATCTTGAATTCGTCAACTATTTTGACGCCTCATTCGCCAACACTTGCCTCGAACTCGAATCGGCATTTAGTACAGAATCACCCCTCAACGATGAGGATGATGCTTTGGAGTTTTTTTAATATATCCTTCTTGATGCTATATGAGACTATTTCTCCTGTAGCATTAGCATTTTTGTATCCAACACGCACTATAATACCTATAATTTTTTCCCAAAGGAACCGTATGAAATTCTCCCTCGCTCTCGCTACACTTATCGTATCCTCTTCGTTTGTTTTTGCTGCTCCGTTGACACTCGCTACCGTCAATGGCAAAGCAATTACGACTAACGATGCTAACGCTTTTGTTAGTAAAGCGATGGGGGGGATGAGTTTTGACAAACTCGATGCCAAAATGAAACGACAAGTCGTTGAACAACTCGTCAATCAAGAGCTGATCAAAGCTCAAGTAGCCGCAAGCGGTATCCAAAATACCCCTGCATTCAAAGCACAATACGCAGCAATCAAAAACGATTTAGCAGTTGATATGTGGATGAAGCAACAAATGGCGAAAATCACCGTCACCGATAAAGAAGCACAAACATTTTACGATGCCAACAAAGATAAGATGAAACAAGGTGATAAAACGGTTCCGTTTGAAGCCGCAAAAAAAGAGATTACCCAATTTCTAAAATTGGAAAAATTTAAAGCAACGATGACGAAAACGACAACAGCCCTGCGATCTTCTGCAACCATTGAGATCAAAGTACCCTAACGACTCGCGGAGCCTTCGTCGCTCCTAAACCTATCCTCTCGCCGCCAATCCGCTTGCCAGTGCTTGTTCTATAACTGGGGCAAAACTGGGATTATTAATGCGTAATGTTTTTTCAAATTTCAGTATTAGTTTTGAGTCGGTTGCAGGATGGGTACACAACGCTTCCATGAGAACCTTATACGTGCTTATTGTGTGTGAATTAATCGTACCAAAACGGACCAGAATCATCTCTACCGCATGGGTGAGTTCAGCACTGCCGGATGATCGATTTTTGATAATGGCGCTGAGCGATTCAAAGGTTTCGATAGTCATAGGAACTTCGGTGAAAGGAGTTTTCTTTTTACTGCTCCAAACATACAAAGCGACCAATGCGATGAGAAGAAACAAAAGCCCGACAACAGTGAGAATTAGATTAATAGGGATCATGATTGGGTTTCTTTATAAAGTGATGTAGAGGTATTGTAGCATACCTTGCTCATCCTCCGGTAAAGACCGGAGGATCCATCAAAAAAATTATTTAGAAAGTTACTTGGATCCCCGACTTGATCGGGGATGACGAGAGAAGAAAGAGAGAATAAAAAGTTAGATTACCATTTCAATTCAGTAGTGAGCATGTAAATATCTTTATCATATGCAGTAGTTACACCCGCTCCATTTTTTTCATCACAATATTTAGCCGTACCGATGAAGCTTACATTTTTGTTGTATTTATACGCGAGGGCAACGATTTTTTTCTCACCTTCGTAGTTAACTGTTTTCACACCGGCTGCTGTTTTGTTCTCTTTTTTGTAATCATCGTAACGTCCGATGATGGTCCAATCGGTAAACGGACGGATTTCAGCATTAATGGAGAATAAATCGTACTCAAGATCGGTACCGGTACTGATACGAACGTCATCTTCTGCTTTCACGTATTGTGCCGCAAGCAAGAATTCCGGTTGATTGTACACCGCATGAATACCATAAAATGAACGATCGTACTCAGCCGCATCCCCGATTGCAACAGCATTGTCTTTATGGTTGTGAGATACCAATCCCAATGTAGAAATCTGAGCATACGTATCTTTAGTACGATCTGCTTTACCCACTTTTTCACCGCTTCCGATCAAGTGACCGGTCAAACGCCACTCGACAGAAAGGCGTGAATCGTTTTGTTGGTTTCCAGCAATTTTATCACCATGGTAACCTTCACCGTTGAATACACCGATTTCAGAGCTGAAATTTTCAGTTTTAGTTTTAAAGTTGATACCGAAATCCGCTGAGTTTACAAGGTCTAGACCCGTTTCGGTAACAGTTGTAGCTGATGATTTTTCTTCTAAAGCAACTTTGTTGAATGAACGGTAATGCCATGAGTTGTGCTCTTCATAATCGATCCATGGGCGGTGAACGATACCCATCTCTACACCAGTATATGGGAGAATGTTATCCAAATAGAGGTAAGCGTATTTTACGAACATATCCGCATAACCACCACCTTGTGAAGTTTTCAAATTATCAGTCCCTGTATCTTCAGCTGTACCTACATATGATGCCAACTCTTTAGTTGTATCCATCGTTACACGTGCATAGTCTTTATCGTTAAAGAATGCTTTAACTTGAAGATAGTTACGACGCATTTCAAATCCCGATGAACGTCCTGCAGTAGAAGATTGAGTTGTAGGTTCAGACGTTGTAAAACCAAGATAATGTGTACCGCTAAACTCAAGCGTTTTTGCTTTTGATTTCACGTTAACGTATTTTTTTTGTTTATCTTGATATTCAGAAAATTTTGATTCCGCTTCGCGTTGCGCCATATCAACTTCTTTTGCGCTGATGAAATCGCCCATCTCTACACGACCTTCGCCGGCAGTAGTATATACTTGTCCTGTTTTAGGATCACTGTAAAGGGTCAAAGCATCCGCTGATGCGATACCACTGATCATCGCCGCAGCAAGGGCAGATAATGCAACTTTTTTCATAAGAATCACTCCTGTTTTTTAATGGTGTCATTGTAGAGAAAGTAGATTACGTCAATGTTACATTACAGAATGATTACGATAAGGAAAATGAATAAAAAACAGGGGAATTAGAATAGAAAAATGCTCCACAGAACGCATACGCAAGGACGATGGAGCTAAACTTAAGGAATTCGAAGAAGGAGAATAAACGTTGGGTCTGATTAGGACACCTCTAAACACACAGAGATGTTCTTAGAGGTGAGCATACAAAAAAAACGGGACTCAAGTCCCATTTCCGACTAAGCTTTACTTGGAGGTGGGACTTGAGTCCCGCCAATGGAAAGTAAAAATTATTTAATATTTTCTGCCCAGTATTGGCGAACAAGATTTGTCGCATCAACCGGAAGTGGGATATACCCGAGTTTTTGAGCCGCTTTATCACCGTTACGGAACGAGTGGTCAAAGAATTTGATAACTTCTGCATTGATATCCGGTGTCTCGCGTGGCATAAGGATATAGGTTGCCGCTACGATCGGATACGTAGAGTCCCCTTTTTCCGCTACAAGTGAACCGTAAAAATGATCTTTTTTCGTCCAAGACGCTTGATTGATCGCATTTTGGAAATTTTGTTGACGTGCGCTTACCCATTTACCGCTTGCCGTTTGCAACGTTGCAGCTGAAAGGTTGTTTTTCTCTTTGTACGCATTTTCGATATATCCGACAGAATACGGAGTCTCTTTAATGATATTGGTTACACCCTCATTTCCTTTTCCGCCGACACCCGTTGCCCAACCGATCGCTTTACCGGTTCCAAATTTGCTTTTCCACATAGGTGACACATTACTCAAATAATCCGTAAATACGTGCGTCGTTCCTGATCCGTCAGAACGGTGAGCAACGATGATTTTTTTCGCAGGGAGATCGATTCCCGCATTGTCCGCAGCGATTTTCGGATCATTCCACATCGTAATGGTACCCGCGAAAATTTCAGCAACAACACTGTTTTTGAGTTTCAATGCTTCATCTTTAACACCCGGAAGGTTATGTGCCACTGCGATTGAACCAAAAACAGCAGGGAATTGGAGAAGTTTTGCTTGATCCAACTCTTTTGGAGTCAATGGAGCATCTGTCCCTCCGAAATGCACAACACGCTCAGATACTTGTTTAATACCGCCGCCTGAACCGATAGATTGGTAATTCACACGGGTTTTAGTTGCTTTTTGGTAGTTGTATGCCCAGTCATAATAACATGGAGCCGGGAACGTTGCCCCCGCGCCGTTGATTTTGTCTGCTGCGATCATTGATGTTGCTGCGATAGCGGCGATCACCAAACCTTTTGTTACATTTTTAAGCATTATGAAATCCTTTGGGAATTTTTGATGGCGACATTGTAGAATTATAGGGTAACGATTCGATTACGAGAAGCAAATGGGTCTGTAATCCTTCTGTTATAAACAACCGTTATAATCGCGCACATCATTTATATCAAAGGCACCTTCATGCTACCACGCTATGAAAACAAATTAATCGAAATTCGCGGGATGATCTCCTCGCTACTTTCGCACATTATCCAATCGAGTGAAGAGACGCTGCAAGCGTTCGAAACCGATAATAATACTCTCTTCGAAGCATCGCGCGTGCACGTAAAAAATCTCCAAGAAGGTGCAAATAAAATCGATAATGAAATTATCAAAACATTCGCTCTCTTCGGTCCGGAAGCAGACGAACTCCGTCTTCTCGTTGCCTATCTCAAAATTACCAACGAAATCGACCGTATAGGCGATGGGATCAAAAAATACAGCAAACGTCTCCAAGAGCACTGCTCGGGTGGATGTGATATGTCTGTTTTAACCAATGCAATTATCCAATTGCACAAAACGACGATCAATGCGCTACAATATATTTTAGAATGTCTCAACAACATCGATGTATGTGATGCCGATGATACCTATCGTAAGGTGATGGTCGAAGAGTCTAAAAACGATGATCTTTTCTCTATTATGGAAAAAGAGCTTCTCAACCTCATCATCGATGCCGATGAACTCGCGGTGGAGTATGTCAAAGTACTCGGTACATTACGCAAATTAGAACGGATCGGTGATCGCACGGTCAATATCGCTTCTTTGATGCTGTACGCTCAAAAGGGTGGAGAGTTAAATCTCCACAATTAATATCTATGCGATTCGATACGAAATTTATCCAAAAGAGGTTGTCGGTGGAAACGCTTATACTGATTGTTGAAGATGAACAAGATATTTTAGAGCTGATGGAGTTTCACCTTGGACGCGAAGGGTATGAGACGATCGGTTTTCTCAATACCAAACACGTTTTAGAGGCACTCGAAGAGGAGAATATCGATCTCATTTTGATGGATAGAAATCTTCCGGGTGCAGAGGGATCGGAGTTTATCGAATCTCTACGCAAACGAGGCGTCCAAACCCCCGTGATTTTCGTCAGTGCCAAACACAAAGATGAAGAGATCGAACAGGGATTTGAACGAGGCGGAGACGATTACATCACAAAACCATTCAGCATGAAAGAGCTCATATTGCGAGTCAAAGCGATTCTACGCCGAACCCAGAAAAAGTCCAAAGAGGGGATCATCACCTACCGCGATATCACCCTCAATCTCGCGGCTCGTACCGTGACAATCGATTCAGCTACTGTAGAACTCACCAAACTCGAATTTGATCTTCTCTATGCGCTTATCCTCAATGAAAACGTCGTCTTGGAACGGGATTATCTCCTTGAGCACGTATGGGGAAGCGATGATGTGTATCAAGACCGTACCGTTAACGTCGCCATCAATCGTCTAAAAGAGAAAATTGATCCCGATAAAACCAAAGAATATATTAAAACGGTACGGGGAGTCGGCTACACCCTGTGCTAAGGATCCATCAGCTTTTCTTTCTTAATGTTCTAGGGCTATTTCTCGCCGCCCTTTTGGTCGCCTCTTTGATCAGCTACTATACCCTCAAATCGATGATTATTCAAGATGGGCAAGAACGGCTCATCGAAAATATCAGCCTCCTAGAGCCTCTATTAACCTCGACGAAAGATTTTGACCGTTTCGTTGCTCAATCATCCGGAAAAACTTTTCTTCGCGTCACCGTTATCGCTGAAAACGGCGATGTTTTAGCGGAGAGCGATGCTGATAAAAAAACAATGGAAAATCACGCTGGACGGGTCGAAATCATGCAAGCAATGATGCAGCCTTATGGGGTTTCGGTTCGCTACTCCAACACTGTCAAGACCGATTTTATCTATGTCGCACACAAAATTACTACCCCTGATCGAATCTTTTATATCCGTCTGGCAATGAGTTTAGAGAGCGTAATGAATCACTTTTATACGCTATGGATACAACTCGTAGGGGCTTTTACTATTTTGGTCATTATCGCCCTCGTCATCGCCTATAATATCTCAAAAAAAGCCCATTATGATATTCTCCAAATTACCCACTTTCTCGATCAGATATCGGCAAAAAACTATCGCGCCGTTCTTAAACCTGAATATTTCCGAGAGTTTTTGCAAATCTCGATCATGCTCAAAAATTTGGTGAAAAAACTCCACAGTCGAGACAAACAAAAACGGAAACATACCGCCAAACTCCGCCTCATCAACAAACAGCAAAACGATATTCTCTCGGCGATCAGCCATGAATTTAAAAATCCTATCGCCGCCATTATGGGATATGCCGAAACACTCCATGATGATTTAAATCTCGATCCCAAAATCCGTTACAAATTTCTCGAAAAAATTCTCTCCAATACCCATCGTATCACCCTTATGTTGGATCGGCTTGCCCTTTCCGTCAAACTCGAAAACAACGATCTCAGAGTCAAACCAAGTGAGTTTGATATTTCCGAAGTGTGCAATGAGACCATTTCGATCTTGCACGCTAAATATTCGGATCGAACCATCACCTATAACGGAAATAGAAAAATGGTATTTGCCGATAAAACAATGATCGAACTCGTCCTCACCAACCTCGTGGATAACGCTCTGAAATATTCCGAAGAAGATGTCCTCATCACTTTAAACGATAAAACCCTCAGCATTAGCGATAAAGGGATCGGTATCGCTCCGGTAGAACTCGATAAAATCACCTCTAAGTTTTACCGTGTCCAAAAAAACCGCTGGGACAACTCGATGGGTCTAGGG
>NZ_JBAQPS010000359.1:0-1613 GCF_049305995.1 Sulfuricurvum sp. | reverse complement strand
ATATTCTATTCCACTATCAGCATGATTGTCAGAGCGTATTTTTCGAGCTGAGGTCTCGATACCTATGGGCTCTTCAGCCATAAGGGATGCTTTTTCAAAACCAATGGTGTTGAGATGCCCTTGGGATTGCATTATTCCTTCTGAGACACTATACGCACGTTCAGAAATTTCATTAAAAGTGGCGCTCATTCCTACTAAAGGGATCCATGTTAGTATATAAACCCATTGATGTTTCATTGTATCGGTTCCATTTTTAAAATTAAACCGTTCGAAGGATCAACAAATAATCGAATCTTTTTTGCGGCTATATCAGTAGCATAAACTTGATACACTACTTCACGAACGATGTTACGGATTTCAATACCGGTGACTACATATCCTTGAGCAGATAGTTTATATTTAATTTCTTCCTCATTCATGGATACAAGCGAATGCAAGTACCGATCTTCTTCTAATTTTTGCACTGGATGATTTTTATGATTTCCAAAGGTATATTTTAGATGTTTTTGTACTGGTACACTAACAGATGAACCCATGGCAGCATAAAGTGAAAAAGAGAAACAAGTAAGAAAAATTAAAAAGACCTTCATTGTAAAACTCCATAATTAAAATATCTAATGTTGGCATAGTAATATTTCCAGTATGAGAAAATCATGAGCTTAAAATAACTATTTTTCTTGTAAAAACAACGACAATAGGAATTTATCTCCTTTTAACCACACATTCCTTATACTCTCTGAAATTTATAGAAGCGAAACCTGTGGACTCTTTTCAAAATCTTGCTTTGCTAGAAAACCTTTATCGATTAAAAGCATTGGGTTATACCTATGTTGATCCGATTACACCAAATACACAAATGAATTCCAAAACGCTTCCTGATTCATTAAATACACTGAACGCAACCATATCACAATGCTATTTATGTGATCTAAGTAAATCACGACGCCAAAGTTTGAGTGGTCATGGTAATCCTCGTGCTTCATTGATGTTTGTGGATGGATATGTATCATCGGCTGAAGATGAGTCTGGAGAATATTACGTCGGTCGTTCAGGTCTTATGCTACGTGATATGATTGAAAAAGTCTTGAATTATAAACTTGACGATGTTTATTTTACACATGCAGTAAAATGCAAACCCTTTGGATTTCAAAACCCTTCTCAAAGCGAATGTAATAGCTGTGTAGGATTTCTTTCCAAACAAATTTCTCTTATTCAACCAAAAATAATCGTCCTTTTAGGAGCAGATGCTTATCGAATTTTAACCGGTGATAATGAGGGATTTGAGCGTCTAAGAGGAGAAATTATCCCGTTTGGCAATGCTTGTTTGATTCCGATATTTCATCCCCTTTATCTCATCCGGAATCCTTCTATGAAAAAAGAAGCTATGCGAGATTTACAAACTATTAAAGCTCAACTATCATGATATTTTTACGTCCGTTTATACTCTTGTTCGTTTCCATCTTTTTTCTTGAAGCAAAAGATATTATTATCCAAAAATCAGTCAATAATTTAGAGATAAAAGAATCATCGGTGCCTTCTCATTATCCTATTAAAATTGCTATTATCACTTCTTCAAAAGTTATTGGAAAATATGCACAATCAACGTATAATGT
>NZ_JBAQPS010000358.1:0-5959 GCF_049305995.1 Sulfuricurvum sp. | reverse complement strand
ATGGAATTTTAAATTTGATGGCAGAAGAGGGATTTTTAGATATCGAGCCTTTGAAGGTTAGAATGCCAATCCAATCCGAAGTAGGTGAAGTTGCTTATTTGAATGCTTCGTGTCCAGGATTGTTTGTACCTGAAATCGAACACTGTCAAATGATTGAAAAAGGTTCGATTGTCGGGTACATAGTTGACCCTTTGAGCGGTAAACGTCTCAATGAAGTGATCGCTCCGATCGGAGGGATTCTTTTTACCCTCAGAGCCTATCCGATTGTCTATGAAGGATCGTTGGTCGGTCGTATTTTTGGAGAGAACGGATGAAACGATTTGAAATATTAAACTTACAATCTCCTAATCGTGCTCCACTCAAAGTTGAAGGCTTTTTATTCGGAGAAGAGAACGACGGTCCATCGTTAGCGATTGTTGGAGCCATGAGCGGGGATCATATCAATCAACTCTACGTTGCGTCTCGTCTCGTCGATTATCTTCGGCAAAAAGAGAATGAAGGGAAGATAATTGGAAAAATTTTAGTTATTCCCGCCGTCAATACGTATGCATTGAATATGGGTGAGACCTTTTGGCCGCTCGATAAAACCGATATCAATATGATGTTTCCGGGGTATGCTGAGGGAGAGACGACTCAGCGGATTGCGGCAAAACTTTTTGAAGCACTTCAAGGATATGATTACGGTATTATTTTAGAGGGACGTCGCGATCAAGGGATGTGTCTGCCGTATGTTAAAATCATAAAAAGTGATTATGAAGATATGGAATCGGCACACGATTTAGGTATGCGTTTTGTCCACTATCGCCCTTATAGCCCTATTGAAACAGTGATGCTTCAGTATAATTGGCAATTGTGGGGTACAAAAGCACTTTCTATTGTTTTCGGTAAAAATAGTACTATTGATTCTGAGGCAAGCAAAGAGGTTCAAGAGTCAATTATTCGGCTCATGTCGAAGCAAAAGATACTCGATATAGCAGTTTTTGAGGGGCATCAGAGTAATGTTATTGGTCCTGAAAATATTACTATCCTTAAAGCGTCTAGAGCCGGTATTTTTGATCCGTTGGTAGCGTGTGGTACACCGATTCAAAAAGGGGATACCTTGGGACGGATTACCGATGCGTTAAGCGGAGAGAAACTGGAAAAAATTTTGGCACCGTGCGATGGTGTTGTCACATGTCAGTATTCGCATCCGTTGATTTTTCAAAATTCGATTGTATTTAGGATTGCATCGGTAGAGTAATGTGACTCAACCGATGATCTATTAGCTCAAAATCTTTTTAGCGCACTCATTGATACGTTTGCCGTCGGCTTGGGCTCCTAGAGTTTTTGAGGCGGCACCCATAACACGACCGATATCTTTCATACTCTCAGCACCTGTTTCGGCGATGATGGAGCGTATTGCACTCTCTAATTCGTCATCGCTGAGCTGTTTTGGCAGATAAGTTTCGAAAATAGCCGCTTCGGAAGCCTCTTTTTCGTATAAATCTTCACGTCCCGCATCGCGGTATTGTGTCATGGCATCGTTACGTTGTTTGACCTGTTTTTGGATGATTTTTATGATGTCATCATCGCTTAGTTCTTTACGCTCATCCACTTCGATTTGTTTCATAGCACTGCTAAGGAGGCGTAGTGCATCACGTAAAGGGGCATTTTTCTCTTTCATAGCGGTTTTAATGTCGTTACTAATTTGTTCTTTTAAACTCATACCTATCCCTTGGAACTATTTTTGCTTTATTATAGCTAAAATATGACTTGGATGGGATTATGCGCATACCACTTTATTTCTCTATTCTTTCAGCATCGTTGTTACTAAGTGGGTGTACCGCACGTCTTACTGAGCCTGAAATAGCATTTAGCCCCCCTAAATACGTTGAAGAGATGCCCTCACGTGAAGAAGAAAATAGCTTTGTCGCTCGGGGCAGTTTATTCGGGCAAGGGGATAGCCCCCTTTTCTCTGACCATAAAGCGATGCATGTCAACGATATCGTGACGGTCGTTATCTCAGAAACGGCAACCAGTTCCAATAAAGCGAGTAAGGCCCTCACTGAAGCTGATACACTTGGATTAAACGGCGGATTATTTAGTTCAACGGGTCAAAATTCTGCGGTAAATTCTGCTGTCAATAAACTTAACGGTGTTGCAAATATCGGATTTAGTGCGGGATCAACCTCCGATTACTCTGGATCGGGATCATCGACTAAAAATGCAACGTTTACGACAACGGTATCGGCTCGAATTGTTAAAGTGATGGCGAACGGCAACTATTTTATCACGGGACGGCGTGAGATTATGGTGGATGATCAAAAACAGGTTATGCAGCTAAGCGGGGTGATTCGACCGTACGATATCGATCAAAACAACCAAATTAACTCATCTAAAATCTCAGACGCTAAAATTCTTTATGCGAATGAGGGGGATATTGATCGTTCGGTGAATCAAGGTTGGGCGAGTAAAGCGGTAGGTGCTATTTGGCCATTTTAGAATAAAATTACCGGATCATTTGCAGCGGATCGATGTGCGCATTACGCTGTGTCACCTGAAACATCAACTCTCTGCCTACGCGACCAATAATTGAACCTTGTTTGAGCCGTTTTCCCACTTCGACGGTAGGGGCGATTTTATCGAGATGAGCATAGATCGTATGTAGACCATTATCATGTTCAATAATAATAACATTATCAAGCATTGCAGTAGATTTAGCCAAAATGATTTTGCCGTTAAGAACTGATTTGACTTTGGCATCGGATTCGGTTGGTCGGAGCGATATAGAGTCATTAAAGATTTTAATACCATAAACGGGATCCGTATATGGACCAAAGCGTTTTGTGATGACATATCCATCAAGAGGAGCAATAGTGCGTTCCCCAGTATAACCTGCAACGTTTGAAGGGCGATAATCAGCAATTGCTTGTTTAACATTTTCAGGAACAGGTTTAGAACCTGGTTTTTGAGCTACAAGAGGTGGTGGAGTTTTTTTAGGTTTGAGTGTTTCGCGCTTGATAATATTAAGACTAGCAAGTGTTTTTTGAAGTGAACGTTGCTGATTAAGAATTTTATCCAATGATTTTTTATAAAGATTTTTCTCTTTTTCGAGTAATGCAATTGCTTTTTCATTCTCTTTTTTAGTTTCAAGAACCTTGTTTTTTTCCTGATCGATAATAGCGATCGATTTCTTTAATACGGTCGTTTGTGTTGAGAGTCCAGTTATTCTTGTATTATTTTCAAGAAAGAGAGTATTAAGCTGTTGAATCTCTTCATTGATTTGCTTAAGATGAAGTTTGAGGGCCTCTTCCGTGATGATAGAATCAGCCTCTTTAGCACGATCATCATTAATTAATAGTGAAATAGAGGTGTTGCGTGCAATTGCGAAAACAAGCCTTTGTTCAATATCATTTTGGGTTTTTAATAAAAGTGCTTGTTGAATTTCTAAGTTTTTAAGTGTTGTTTTATTGGATTGGTAAACAGTTTCTTTTGAACGAAGTTCTTCGACCAAGGTACTTAACTTTTCCTGCTGTGTTCCGATAATTTGACGCTGCTGCATAATTTTAGATGCAGTTGCTTCCAGTTTTGCATTTAGGGTTGAATAAGTTTGTTTTGTTTCATTGAGCTGTTTGGCAGTATGTTGAATCTTTTCATCAATTTTAGCTGCAATAGCTGATGTTGCTAATAATGTAATGAGAAGAAGTGAAAAAGAGCTATTCATCTATTCTTCTTCACTGCTTCCGATAACAATCATGAGGGTAAGTACAATCGATACCCCTAAAGCGATTAGAAGAGAACGTATGGAATCATTGATAAAGTGGAAAAGGTCGATGTTTATTCCGACAGTACGGAGTAAAAGATCCATCCACCCATATTGCTCAAAAATGAAAAATGCGAGACAGAGCAGTATGGTTGCAATGATCGCATCGACAATTGCCAAGCGAAACAGTACGGCAGAACGGAGCCATACCGGAGCACCGAAAAGAGCCATAATACTCATGCGATCAGCATGTTGAAATTGCCATAAACGCATCTCTTTAAGAATGAGAAGGGAAGTAACGGCCGCAATCGAAATTGAAAAGACTTGAACAACATCTTTGAATAAAAGCATGAGCTTATAAACGGTATCATGGGTTTGAGCATATCCTTCAACACGTTGAATTGCAACATGTTTTTGGAGCCGTTTTTGGAGTTTTTCAATTTCATAAGGGGTTGGAAAGCGACTTAAATAAATACGATAAAATTTTGGTAATGTGAGTTTAAGTAAATCAAGATTTTTTTTGCTCATTTCCCCTTCAAGGCGCTTTAAAACTTGATCAGTGGCGATGACTTCACTTCTTTCGATAATACGATCCATTGCCTTGAATTCTTGAATGGTGAGTGTTTTATTAGCAACGACAATAATAGAATAATCGTTTTTAAGACGATCTTCATAAGCTGCAATTGTGCGGTCAACAGCAACATAAATTTGAACCGAAAATAAAACAGTAAAGAGAGCAATAATGAGTGATATATGATTTTTAAGAGATTTCATGGATATTTCCCATCTCGATATGGTAGTGTGTATAAGGAACTGTAATGGTTGATGGAATATTATGGGTAACGACTACTATGGTCGTTTTAAGCTGAGTATTGGCTCCCTCTAATAAGTTCCAAATAACTTGGGATGAGTATTCATCTAAATTTCCTGTAGGCTCATCGGCAAGAATGAGAATAGGATTATGGGCGAGTGCACGAGCCATAGCAACACGCTGTTGTTCTCCGCCAGAGAGTTCGGGAGGATATTTGCCCGATTGATGGATCAATTTGACATGTCCTAGAAGCTTTTGTACTTGTGCACTGCTCACATCTTTAGTATAGCCTGAGATAATAAGAGGCAGCATTACATTTTTTTCTATTGTCCACTCTTTGATTAACTTATAGTCTTGAAAAACAACCCCAATATGACGGCGGAGAAAATTAAGTTTAGAGGTAGAAATTTTATGCATTTTAACTCCACCCACCATCAAGTTTCCTGCACGCGGTTCAATAGCACCATAGAATGATTTGAGAAGAGTCGATTTACCGCTTCCGCTTGCTCCGGTAATGAATACGAAACTCCCCGCATCGATCGAGAAGTTGGCTTTCGAGATGATAGTTTCGAACTCTTTATAGGATAGTGAAAGATTTTCGGCAATAATGACTTTATCCATGAAGTAACTCGTCAAGTAAAATATGAGCCTTTAAATTCGTATTGGAACGAACCGGAAGAGATGGAAAATAACGGGCAAGACCATTTTCAATGATAACATAGGTACTTTCGGGGCGATCAAAACTTCCCATAGCTAAACGAATCATCCCACCATTTTCTCCTATAGTGAATTTGCGCTCTATATGTATAAATCCCCAGTCACGTTTATAGGTCTCTTTTGAGAGGCGATCAATCGCATTGTCAGAAATAGGAGCGGTTGAAAAAGAAAAATCGCCGATACTATCGGGTTCATTCGACTCAATCTCGCAGGTAAAGGTAACATCGTAAATATTTTTTTCCATCTTTTTCCAACGGTCTTCATATTTACTGACAATGGCAATTTCTTGATTTTTACGAACATTAAACTGGCTTTGACGCGGTAAACTGAATGTTTCAAGTGCAAAGCGATAGTAGTTTTCGCTATCGGTACGTAATTCGAGTTTACCGCCAACACATAATACACGTTCAGATTCTTGTAAAAATGCTTCTGAAATGACCCGACGGTGTGGTTTTTTATCCCAAGGTACAGGAAAATGAACATAAATTCTGTTTACGATATTGGAAGGGACAAATTCTAAAAATAATCGTGCATCATAGTCAAGGATCATGATGTTTGTGAGATTTTGAATAACAATTTGTTTGAGTGCTTGTTCAATGGAAGGTTTGTGAATTTCAAGTCCGATAAATAGAACATCTGGATTACTAGATGCTTGGTGAAGTAGGTGTCGTGCTGATCCGAAGCCGATT
>NZ_JBAQPS010000357.1:0-3207 GCF_049305995.1 Sulfuricurvum sp. | reverse complement strand
GAGTTTAGATTCTCCCAGAGATTGGGAAAATTATGGCGTTTTAGATATTGTCGCGAATACCAAGGTCAGCAACTAACTTATTGTAACTTACGCGATTTGTACGTTTCAAATAACGCATCAAACGACGACGTTGCCCAACCAGCTTCAAAAGACCAAGACGTGAACTATGGTCTTTTTTAAATGTTTTGAGATGTTCAGTAAGATCTGAAATACGAGTTGAGAGAAGAGCAATTTGAACTTCACTTGAACCTGTATCTCCTTCTGCTTTTTGGTATTGCTTGATGATTTGCGCTTTTTTCGCCGTATCTAAAGCCATGGTAGCCTCCTGATGGGTATATTAATTTACTCGCCTAAAGCAAGTAGAGGCGAAATTATAGCAAAAAATTCCCATTTTGCAGCAAGAGTTTTCCAAGAATTGCTACGGTATTTTTTAGTTATAATATCTCCCTAATATTTAAGGGGGATGCACTATGTTGATGACTCGTGCCAGCGAATATGCTTTGTTATCACTGATCGTTTTAGCTAGAGCAGGTCGCGCATTGGATGCAGATACCCTCTCCAAAGAACTTGATATTTCCAAAAGTTTTTTAGCAAAAATTCTCCAATCGTTAGCACGCCAAGGTATCCTAAACTCCTACAAAGGAGTAAATGGAGGATTTGAACTGGCACGGACAAGCTCTAAAATTACCGTTTTGGAAGTAATGGAAGCAGCTGAGGGAAAAGGACCAGCTGTTTTCAGTTGTTCACCATCGCTCGAAGATTGTCCGTCTAATAAAGCACTCAGTTGTGGACTTTGGCCATTTTTGAACCGATTACAAGGGAAAGTGGACGGTTTTTTAGGAACCCTTACCCTCGAAGCTATTTTGGAAGAGTGATACTTGGCTAAAACAAAAAATAAAACTCCCGATATTAAAACTATTTTATCGGCTCTTTTTGCTTCACGCGATCTTAGTGTTGTTTTTTTTGTTATGTCGATTTTAGCAATTATTATTGTCCCATTGCCAAGTACTTTACTCGATTTAATGTTGGCTGTTGTTATTGCACTTTCAGTTTTGATTTTACTTATTTCTCTTTATATTCCAAAACCAACCGATTTAACAACTTTTCCGACACTATTGTTGGTTATCACTCTCTTTCGCTTAGCCCTAAATATCGCAACAACCCGTATGATTCTTAGCCATGGGCATGAAGGTCCTGAAGCCGTCAGTGATATTATTACCAGCTTCGGAAATTTTGTTGTCGGTGGAAATATGGTGATTGGAATCATCGTTTTTGTCATTTTGGTTTTAATTAATTTTATGGTTATTACCAAAGGTTCGGGACGGGTTGCTGAAGTTGCAGCTCGTTTTACCCTTGATGCGATGCCCGGTAAACAGATGGCGATTGATGCTGATTTAAACAGTGGGTTAATTGATGAATCTCAGGCAAAAGCACGTCGTGCCGAGATTTTACAACATGCCAACTTTTACGGAGCAATGGATGGGTCGAGTAAATTCATCAAAGGGGATGCCGTTGCCGGTATTATTATTACTATTATTAATATTATTGGTGGTTTTTTAATCGGTGTTTTCCAATTTGACTTAGATGTAGCAACCAGTGCAGAGACCTTTACCCTCCTTACTATCGGGGATGGTCTCGTTTCTCAAATTCCAGCATTAATTATTTCTACAGCAACCGGTATCATGATTACTCGCGGTTCCAATGATGAAGGAGGAAATTTTGCTGAAGGAAGTATCAATCAACTGATGGGTAATGCCCGAACTATGATGATTGTTGGTTTCATCATGCTTCTTTTTGCCATGGTTCCTGGGTTACCGACTCTTTCTATGGGATTTGTCGGATTGGTTTTTGCCGGGCTAGGTTACGCTTTGTATAAATACGAACGGGGCGAATTGGTACTTACCTCCGCTCCAATAGTAGTTAAAAAAAACAGTTCTACTTCAGGAAATGATACAGGCTCTACAACAGAATCCACTCCATCAGCACCACGTAAAAAAACCAATGAGGAGATTGCCAAAGAGGAAGAAGCGGCTCTCGAAGATATTCTCAAAATCGAAATGCTTGAACTCACTCTTGGTTATCAACTCATCCGCCTAGCAGACAATACACAAGGGGGAGATTTACTGGAACGTATCCGCTCAATGCGGCGTAAAATCGCTTCGGATTTTGGGTTTTTAATGCCTCAAGTCCGTATTCGTGATAACCTCCATCTCAAACCAAATCAGTATGAAATTCTCCTAAAAGGGGTCAATATCGGAGATGGAATAATTCAACCGGATCGCTATCTTGCAATGGATAGCGGTATGGTTATGGGCGAAATTCAAGGAGAACCAACCAAAGAACCGGCATTTGGTCTGGATGCTCTTTGGATCGATCCTACACTCAAAGAAGATGCGATTATTAACGGCTACACTGTTGTCGATCCAGCCACTGTCATCTCAACCCATATGAGTGAATTGGTCAAAAAACATGCTGAAGAGCTCCTCACCCGTCAAGAAACTCAATCGCTTATCGAGAAAATCAAAAACGATTATCCTGTTGTAGTAGATGATCTTCTCAAAGTAGCAAATATCGGACTTATTCAGAGAGTATTTAAAGCACTCTTGCACGAAAAAGTCCCTCTTAAAGATATGATTACCATCTTAGAAACTATCGCCGATGTTGCTGAATATACCAAAAGCATTGATACGATTACGGAACATGTCCGCTCTAAACTCTCTCGTATCATAACTCAGTCGTATACAGGATCAGACGGTATCATTCGGCTTCTGACATTTGATACCATGAGTGAGCAGCGTATGCTCGAAAAATCGCAAGAGCGTGACGGAGTCAAACAGCTTCTCCTCAATGTCGGCGAAATCAATGGTCTCATCCAAGCAACCAGTCTGAAAGCAACAGAGCTTCTCCAAAAAGGGATCTCACCGATCGTCATTATCGTTGATCCGAAACTTCGTCGTCCATTAGCTGAGATTTATGAGCGATTCAGTCTCGATATCGTAGTCCTCTCTCATGCCGAAATCGATTCGAATGCTAAATTCGAAGTGCTCGGTTCCATTACTTTAGATACCAAATAGGAATATTATGAAAAAAACCATTTACCATCTCTCCCACATCGATCTCGACGGCTACAGCTGCCAGCTGGTTATGGCACAAACATCGCATACAATGATCAGTTTTAATGCCAACTACGGTGCCGAAGTAATGGAC
>NZ_JBAQPS010000356.1:0-5273 GCF_049305995.1 Sulfuricurvum sp. | reverse complement strand
TTTGCATCATAACCATCGATATTGGTAATCGCATAATAAATATCAAATAAATCACGATATTTTTTCCGATTCCAAAATGCCATACTCTTCATGTACATGATGGTCTCAAAAGAGGCTATTTTTAGTTTTGTTTCTTTGTACCGACTTGTCGTGCTATCAATCCAGATCTCTTTTTCAAGCACGTTAAAAGTGGGCGAAAAAAATTCAACTTTAACCTCATTCAGTATGTATTTGAGATGATAATCATACAAATCACCTCCCTCATTGAGCGCATAATCCACCGCTGTATTGTCATGTCTGATTTTTTCCGCACCGAAGAGATGCATCATCTCCTCTATTTCATCTCTACATAACTCTAACATAGCGAAATCCAAATCTTCAGACAAACGATGTTGGATTAGATACGATAATGCCGTACCCCCTACGAATCGAATATCATGTTTTTCAAAAAGCTCATGTTTAGCAAGAGCGTCCAAAACCTGCTTCGTTTTTTCCAACATCTCAGACTCGTTTCTTTAGATACGTTATATGTTTGTTGAACTTTTGCAATAAATCGATATTTTTCTCTTTCAGAATATAAGGCTTTAATCTATCAACACCGAAATAACGCAAAAGCAATACCAGTCTCTCATCACTATAGTGTCCCAACATAATCGTGATAAGTGTCGAAACTTCATACACATGCCCATTTTCGACACTGTAAAACAGCTCGTTGCCGAATATCTGTTTATCGAGGGTAATCTGCTTTTGAGACGGCGGTACGATAGGCTTTGTCATATTGTCTTGTGGGGTATTTATATCAGGTTTTGCCCGTTCTCGCGCACTCTCATACTCAAAACCATCCAAAAACTTTTTATACTCTATACTTTTATTGATGGCGTTTAAAATAGAAAGAAAATTTTCCAAAGAGATTTTCCCCTCTTGTTCGAAATAGCGATAAGTCGCGTACTTCAAACCGACGAAATTGGCAAACTCTTTTTGGGTCAGCCCCAAAGCGATACGCTCATTACGCACCACTTTATTACTTTGTTTGAGCAAGTCATCGATTTTGAACAAAGATTTCATATCTTAATTTTCCATGCCAATTAACTATATTTTGTTAATTATATATCTTTTTAGAATGAATTACAAGCTATTTACTATTATTTTATTAATTAATATAGTTTAAACATCTAAAACTTGTACAAACCACGTAAATCTCCCGATACACACCACAACTTCACTCTCATCTCTTAGCTCGACATCTACACCGATCATCGCACGCCCTTTTTTATCCAGACCAGTTTTAAAAATCTCTATCTCTTCATCGCTTATGGTAGCTATTGCATAGATGGTATCGGTAGTCGGTTTTTTGAATTTGATTTGTGAATCGCGTAATACTGGGATAACCTTACCGACCAAATCGGGGAAAAGTCTCTGTAACGCCTCACCGCTTGCTGTTTCTGCTAGAGTGAATTGTGCGCTTGCGTGTACGGTAGCGATATGATTTAGGTTGTCTGAGCGAAAGATGAGTTTTAAACCTTTTTCGTCTTGTTCTATCCCCACTTTTTCGACAAAGGGGATTTTTAATATATCCATGAAATTCTCTCCTAGCAATAGTCTCATCTATGTTTTTGTTAATAGTATCGTACCGCTCTTTCGGTAAATTTTGACCCTTTGCATTCGTATGCTGAAGAAGTGGGATACGGAATTGATTTTAAGATAAACGATGTAAAATGTTTAAAATATGTCAATGTGTAAGATTCTGCTTGGATGTTTCTGATAGTAGGGCATTTTGAATGTCTGATTATCTTGTGAATTTCTATCAAAATAGTACATTTTGGGTATGAATAAATAGTTATGCCGCAGAAAATTTGTGCGCTGAATCCTTCTATTTCAATTGAATCAAGGGAGAAATAATGTTGCTCTTTGCAAGAATTATGAGTACTGCACTGCTCGTCCTATTTTCGATGGAGGTTGGGGCAGTCGAAATTTCTCTTAGCGGAGATACTTGGTCATATGGGATAGTTTTTAAGGGTGGAACCAAATTAACTTTAGATGGCTCTGGCCAAAAACCAGTTCGGGGGACTTTGGCTTCAAGCTATAGATCACGCGATATAAATTGGCTCGCTGGCACTGAAATTAGCTTGAATGACAAATTAGAGGTTATGTCCGGCACTGTTGATGCCGGCCAGAGCGCAATTAGTGTCCCGCTAAAACCTTCGACACTATTGAGGTTTAATCAAAATGGTCAAGTCATCTACTGCACATTTGCCTCATCAATAAATATCGACGGTCTCGTATTTGATCCTGAACCAATTATTTTTTACGAGAATGGTTGGATAAAGAGTGGAACTATTTCCAAGCCATTTACGTTCAACGCTCCCGGCACCGGAGCTTTGTTTACTGCCTCGCCTGGCATCGTTCTTTTCTACCCGAACAATTCCTCAACAACCCCTTTACATTTTGGAGCAATTCAAAGCGCCAAATTAGCAATGAATCATATTGACAGAGCACAGACACTCCCTGCTGGTGCCACTATCAGGCTATCCGCATCAGGGGCTGTCATTGGAATTGATTCCACCTCCCAATTTGCATACTTGGGGATCGCGCTACAAGGAGGTGGAAGAATTCAAGTGTTTGAAAATGGTCAATCAAGCTTGCAGCCGTATCAAGCAGTGCAAATAAATGGAAAAACCTACCCTGCTTTTAGTTTCATATTTCTAAGCCCAGAGGGTGGTGTTGTCGGCGTACCACCCCAATGACGACTAGAGAGAACTGGGTTGCTTTACGCGCGGCATAGGATCTTGCGCATAAAGCCGCGCAAGGCCGCTCACCTTGAACGTTACAATATAGGGGTCATGTATTCAATCTTCACTTTTTATAGCCGTCTCCTTTCTCTTCTAAAAAGTTATCATTTTTGATATAATAGCTACATGAAATGGGAAATAGAGTTTTTTAGAGATCGAAATCGCATTAAAGCGAAAAAAGGAGATTAACCATGACAAATAGATCTTCTTTTGAAGCATTCAAAGAAAAAGCTCTGAAAAATGAAGAGGTACGAGAAGAATACGAAGCATTAGAACCGATCTTTGCACTCAAAAAACAGATGATAAAAGCTCGCCTCGATGCAAAACTCTCCCAAGAAGATGTTGCGACCCTGCTACACACGAAAAAAAGCAATATTTCGAGATTAGAGAGTCCAAATACTAAAAGTTTACCGAACTTATCCACATTGATAGAATATGCAAAAGCGGTCGGATTTAATCTGGAAATCAATTTAAAGAGAAGCCATTTAGCGTCATAAAAACTATAGGTGATACCTATAACAATTCATTATGTAGCTATTGCTTGTTTTAAACTCCATCTCCCTATTTCTCCTCGTTCCCAACGTCCTGAGACTGTGAAAGAACTAAACTCTTTTTCAGTCTTATCGTAGAATATACTTGGCATTTTTCTTCATAAAACCAAAGATAATCAATATTTGAAAAAAGTAGCCCGAAATATCTAAATACCTGCTGATATATGCTGCAATTTCCTCTTTAATAGTATTAATATTGCCGTTTCGTAGAGCAATTAGCAACTTTTTAAAGAGTGCTGTTCCTATTAGGTTTATAACTCTTCTAAAATTGTAGCTAAACATTATTAAGCTATTTTCACCCGATACTTTTTCTATTCCCCTAACTAAAAAATGATCCCAGCCTAATGTCCTTTTAATCGTTCCAAATGGGTGTTCAACGATTGAGCCTCTTTGTTTGATGATAGTTTTTGCTTCATCTGTTTGCATATGCCTATTGTGTTTTTCTATAACTTCTTCATGCTCCCATCGGAATAGTTGTTTATAGGGTGTTTGTTGCGGTAAGCATTTATCTCGTAAGGGACAGTTTTTACAAACTGCACTGGAAGATCTATAGTTGAACAAAAGCTTTTCCCCTTTAATCTGAGTAGAATTTGTCCTTTTTATCTCTTGATTGTTTGGGCATCTGTAACTATCACTTTGCTCATGGTAAATAAACTTTTCTCGGACAAATACCCCTTTGTCTTCTTGAGCTTTTTGTTTGTTAGCTTTTGGAATAATGGGAGTTATCTCCTCATCAATACATTTTTTAATCTCTATAGCACTTTCATATCCCGTATCGGCAACAACCGTTAATTTTTCTACTGAAACAATCTCTTTTGATAGTTTTGCCATGGTATAGAGTTGCGATGCATCATTGTTATTGCTACTGACTTCTGAGGCTATGATAAACTTATATTTACTATCAACGGCTATTTGAGTGTTATACGCCATCAGATTATGTGCGGGTTTAACCATAAGCGAAGCATCGGGATCAGTTCGATTATATTGGGTTTTAGCCAGTTTTTCTAAAAGGGCTAAATCACTTTTGTACTGCTCTTTTTTTTCATGAAGTTTGGCAATCTTTTTAGGGATAGAAAGAGTTGAAGAAGTGTTTTTTTCCTCTTTGTCGGTAGTGTCAAGCATTGTTAAATAGTTTGTTATTTTTTCATCAATCTGTTCTAAATCTTTTAGAAGATTTTTTTTCATAATAAGCTGATTTTTAGACGCATTCGCTCTTAAAAATGCACCATCAATAGCAACAAGTTTACCCTCTATTAGACCAACTTCTCGACACAGCAAGACAAACTCTTTAAATACCTCTTTAAGTGCAATGGGATTGTCTTTTCTAAAGTTAGCAATGGTTTTATAGCTGGGGGTTAACCCTTGTGTGAGCCATATCATCTCAATATTTCGTTTGATCTCTTTTTCTAAGCTTCGTGAGCTTCGTATTTTATTGAGGTAGCCATAAATGTATATTTTTAACAGTAGCTTTGGATGGAAGGCAGGTTGTCCATCGTTTGATTTTTTTGAGAGATTTTTTACTTGTAGTTTCGATAAATCCAGTATATCCACATAACTATCAATTGCTCTTACGGCATTATCTTCATCGACATAATCATCCAAGCTAGGGGGAAGTAATTGTTGCTGATGTCTGTTTAGCCCTTGTTTATAATGATGACTCACAAAACACCTCCAAAGCACCATTGTACGGTAGTTTATAAGGTATTATTTTATCGTTTTTGTGATTCATAAGTGCTAAAATTGAAGTTCACTAGAGGTCTAATGGTATAGATTAAATTTATCTCTTAGGAGTTCTTTCACAGTCTCTCCACGTTGGGAATGCATATGAAAGTTAAAATTTAAGGAGAGCATAAAATGGGTCGAAGCCGTTATAAAGTCTATGAACCGACACACCCGCATTTTATTACGTGTACTGTATTGCACTGGATACCGC
>NZ_JBAQPS010000355.1:0-1978 GCF_049305995.1 Sulfuricurvum sp. | reverse complement strand
ACAAAAAATTATTTTTTTTCACTTTCAAGTTGCATAATTTTCAATTTTTTAGTGCCAACTTTTGGATCATAATCAAGCATTTTGACTGCATTTTTATTAATGTACATTTGCACTTTTCCATCATATTCAAAAGGTGTACTTGGATCTTCAATACTAGCAATAAGTAATGTAATTTTTGGCTTATAATCACTAGTGTGATTATGAAGAACAATACTGTCACCGACTTTAAAATTCAATTTGCAATTTGAGATCAATATTATTTGTCTATCAGAGACATTTTTGCTTATTCCGACTGAAACGTCTTGTCCGCCTTCAATATTGTCTTTTAGGCTTTCTGAAAGTCCTTTTACATAAGTATGAGTTTCTTCGACTTGCTTTATCAGTTTTTCTGTTCTTTCTGGAAAGCCAAAATATACCATTGCAATTGTAATTGCTGCGACAATTCCTTTTATAATTTCCCACCAATATTGTTTAAAGAAATTGCCCATACCATTCCTGCTTATTTAAAATTTGCAATATTCCCACTCTTTTTTGAGTGGGATTTTATTAAAAATATTACAGCACTTTCGCCATAATACGGTTAAGACGTGCAATAAACCCTGCGGTATCGGCAAGCGTTTCACCTTCATATAGTTTCGCCTGATCGAGCAACACATGCGCCGCATCGTCGATGAGGTTCATATCTGCGCTATCAGAGAGCTTTTTGATCAACTCATGGTTCGGGTTGATTTGTAGGATCGGTTTCGGAGCCGGGAAATCCCCGCCCATTTGCCCGAACTGTTTCATCATCTGCGCCATCATGTAGCCTCCCCCCTTTTCTCAAGTTAATGACTAAATTGAACTGTATACTCGTAGTATGTAGGAATAAAGTTATATCGTCTATCTTTGATCGTATACGATTTGTATCCATTCTTCGTTTTGTATGACTCAAGATCGCCTGCTAGTGATTGATCAGCAGTTTCTGGTCCTGCCAATCCACCTACATATACTTTGAATGTGTAGGTATCCTTTTGATTTTCTACTGAAGTTGGTTTTAGCCCGTAGTTGGCTGTTGTACATCCGGTAAAAACTGTGAAAGAAGTTACAAGTAATACTATAGCTGTGAAATTTTTAGATTTCATTTTTTCTCCATTTGTAATTTTTTAGTTTGCAGCATTCAGTTCTTTCATATCAGCAATGGCCTGTTCCTGCGTACTTGGTTGAATGGAAGAACCGATAAAAAAAGGATTTGCCAAAGGTCCGCTTACAAAATCATATTCATATAAAGCAATTTTAGCGGATTCGGATTGAATTTCTAAAGTGGAAGATTGTGCCATTGCTCCCGGAGAGACTTTAAGTACGTGTTTTCCTTGTGGAAGTTGTAGATGCAGATACGATGCGTTGTAAAGGTTGCCGACTTTATTTCCGTCAAGGTCTACCTCAAATTTGCTGCCAATGGCAAACAGTGCATTTTTACGATAAAGGTATATATCCCCTTGATCGTTTTTAGGAATCGTTAAACCGGAGAATTTTGGTCCGGGTGCACAAGCAGTAAAGAGAAATGCAATAGTGGCGAAAAAGACAACTTTCGAATATATAAACATAATATTTCCTTACTAATAATTTAATACAGTGATATTATCTTATTAAATATTATTAATTTCTTAATGTAAATTTGTTAATTTGTAATTTGTAATTTGTATATTTTGTTTATATTTACAATATAATTTAATACTTAGAACCGTTTCGGAGGCAGTAGTGCTGAGCGGAACGAGTGTTCTTGGATCGCGGTATGCTCTTTTGCTACTTTTCGGCTAAACAGAAAAGTAGAGAGTTGTTTTGAAATGTGGGGTGAGGGAAGGGGAATAGAAAAGTAAAGATTGAATACCTGACACCTAGCTTTTCATCTGTTTTGTTATGCCGATTGCGGTGTTTTGTCCAAAAGACGCATAAGTGTGCGTAGTGCTTCATTGACTGATTTGGAATCAGGGAATACTTT
>NZ_JBAQPS010000354.1:0-11870 GCF_049305995.1 Sulfuricurvum sp. | reverse complement strand
TTTTATAAATTTTTTATAAATACGTCGATATTTATTGTAAAACAAGATATAATTTAGAATCGTTAGACAAGGTTGTCAAATATGAATGAGAATAAAAATAAACAGGTTCAATCAGCATTAATTTCGGAGAGCGCACGGAGCAGTGCACAAGCGTACGAGAAAGAAAACTTGAAAATGCGTCGTCGAATGGAGGATGATTTTTTTCAAAAATCTTTTGATTTTCGTGATTATATTTTTTCTCCACAAGGGTATGAAGGGCTTGTTTTAACGTTATATATTATGGCTATCCCTTATGCGATGGGATTATTATTCTTATTTTTATTTGTAGCGAGAGCAAGTTATGAATATTTTTTACAGTTCAATATCTCTTCTTTTTTTATTATATGGGCGATCGGATATGAAGTGTGTGCCGCTTTGATCTTGATCGGAATTTTGGTGGCGTGGATTATGCATATTCATGAACGATGGAATCGAGAACAATCACAACGAAAGTCACCGAAAAAATACGGCATTTAAGCTATTCGCGGTATAATTTCACTCTCCTACTCATAATGGACAGCTGGCCGAGTGGTCGAAGGCGCACGCCTGGAACGCGTGTATAGGGAAACCTATCTAGGGTTCGAACCCCTAGCTGTCCGCCATACATCATCATCTTTTTTACCGTTAGCTGACGTTCCATAAATTCTTTTACATCATTATCAGTGTCGTGATACTGAATGCCCCGATCGAAATAAGGTAATAAGATAGTACGAGTCTAAAAAGGGCAAATTTCCCAAAAAACAATACTAGAGAAGCTTTTGCTACAGAGTTGCTAATAATGGCAATAAGGATGGCGTAGTGAGCTGTTGATGGGTTGAGACCGTTTTTGGCGAGGGATGAGAGTGAGAGGATAATCGCATCGACATCAGCGAGTCCCGAAACAAATGCCACGACATATACTCCCATATTACCAATATAGCGACTGGAGAGAGTGATTAAAGCAAGTGTTATTCCGAACACAAGACCCATAATGAGAGCCTCTTTGAGATCAAAAGGATTTTTAAATTCAATATTTTGGGGAATATTTTCCCGTTTGCTTGTGAAATAGAGATACCCGATATAGAGATATCCGGTAAGCGAGCCGACAATGATCGGAATGAGAAATGTTTTCGTCAAAGAGGGATTAACGACCCACATCTCCAGTCCGGCACGGATCAGCATCATTGAAGAGGCAAGGGTGATTCCTAATGCGAGATTTTTGAGTAGAAAACCATTTTCCTGCACTCGTCGAGCCATACTCATCGCCACTGCGGTAGAGGAGACAAGCCCACCAAAGAGCCCTGCGATCCCAATACCGTGAGTCGAACCTAAAATTCGGATAGCAATATAGCCAAAAAATGAAATTCCGGCGACCAAAACAACCATGAACCAGATACGGTATAGATTGAAAAGTCCCATCGGATCGATGGGACGATCGGGGAGGATCGGGAGGATCACAAATGTCATGATCATAAACAATATTGCTGCACTGAGATCTTGTTTGGTAATGGTTTGCTCATACGCCTGAACCGAGTCTTTGATATTAAGGACAAATAGAACCATAATGGTAGTAAAGACAGCAAAAATAGGAGGTGCAGCATTCAGAACACCTCCTATAACGAATGTCACCAGCGCAGCAAATTCGGTTGTTGCCCCTTTTTCACTAATCGAGACACTGTTAACGATGTATGCCGCAATCAGTAAAACTCCCATAACAACTGAGGCAATAAGAAAAAAATAGGGAAAAAAAGTGCTAAACCATGCGGAGAGATATCCAAAGAGAGAGATCATAGAAAAGGTTCTCGCTCCTCCAAAATCTCGGGTTTTGTTGGAATAGATAATATGCATTTCACGCTGAAGACCGATCAAAAAGCCTAGTACCAAAGAGAGGATACTGTTTTGAATAAATAAAGATTCCATCTCGCCTTCTTTTGCACAAGTTTCGTTGATTATAACGATAAGTGCTTAAAATTCAAAACGAGTTCCATGTGTAAGGGTATAACGGTAGAGTTTGAGCGCAATGAGGATATTGTAAAACAACAAAGCAAACATCACGCCTCCCGTGAGCGCACTTAATAGGAATGCTTTGAGAAACAATACCCCTAAAAGCGCTGACAAGGCTGTTAGGACAAAGAGTATAAAGAGTGCTTTTGCTCGTTGAAAGGGGATAATATTGGACATAATCGGAGCATTCATATAGCCCGATGCATTGAGATGAAACCATATAAGAAACGGGATAATTTTCCCCATCATTCCTAAAATAATTGCCAAAGCAAAGAGGCTAAAGGCAATGAATGCAAGACTTTGAAACATTTCGTTGCTGTTTAAACTAAAAAGAGTGTAGGCAAGCATAGACATCAACAGTAAAATCATTCCGGATACCCAAAACCAAATGCTCACATCGCTAACACGACGTTTTCGAGTAGCTAAACGCTTTAGGGTTGTTACCACAAATCCAACCAATAGTCCCCCTATAATTAGATCAAATATCCAAACAAAGGCAAATCCAAGAAATAACCCAATGATTTTTAATATCAGTGCAATTGATAAAATTTGAAAGGCATTTCGTTTGCACCACGGACTATAACTTTCGGTGACATAAAACATCTCCACAACTTGAAAGGCTACGGCGATAATAAGGGTAGCTACCCATCCGATCAACCCAAGCGAATAGTGAGATATGCGGAGTATTTCATGCAAAGAGCTAAAAGAGTTATGGGCGTATTCGCTTGCCATGATAATTCCCAAAAAGGCAGTGAGAGAAAGGGCGATGAGCGCAAGACGCATTCCTCTCAATGTTTCGTGAGATGAGGCACTAAAGAGTAAAGGGAGAATGAGAAAAAGGGTGTAAAAGAGTGATATACCTAAGAAAATCGAAGCGATGACAAAAAGGGGAGGGATCGTAAAAAGAAATGCATTACCCAAAGCGAGAATACCGATAATTAAAAAAAGGTGGATTATAAAAGCGTTACCAACCGGAGAGGGAATCGCTTTCCCCCCTAGAACGCTTTGCATTTGAAAAAGCGCTCCTAGCATACTCATGGTAATAATCCCTAAAAACATCAGATGAATAGCACTCAAAGAGATCGGATGATTGGGTGTCAGGACGGCATGAGGGTTGGTTAATATGAGGAGAGATAATAGGATTCCAATAATCGGAACAGTGATAAAAAAACGGATAACTACTGAAATAGGGGGTGCTTGATCCAAAGAGAGACCGTTATACATCGGTATGCTCCAAATGCCGTGTTGCTGAGCGGGTTATGTATATATGCCAAAGTGTTTCATGTTCTTTGATACACAGATAGCGACCGTTGTTTTTGGCAATAATTTCAAAAAGGGGAATCGGTTCACGTCGGTGGATCATATGAATCACATTGTCACCTTGTAGCTTTTTAAATGCATTGACCGCCATTTCAAGCGGTAACGGATGATCAAATTCTCGGGTATCGAGGAGGATCATCGGCTCATATCTTTAAGAGTTTGAATCATTACTTCTGCGGTTGATTCCAGTGCGCGATCAATCATCGGATAGAGCATTTGCTCTTCTTTCATATTGTGTTGCTGAAGCATAATCATCATCGATTCGCCGATACCGAAAAAATCATCGTTACGGTTTTCACTGAGGGCAAGACGCATCGATTCGAGGAGACTTCTCAGCTGTTGGTGTTCATAACGCATCATTTGAGTTGGCCCCCCCATCATCCCTGTTTTCTTTTCAAACGTTAAAAAAAGCTCTTTTTCTTCCATATCGAAATGGTGATTGGTCGCTTGGTAGAATGATTCAAAAAGTTCTTTCGCCTCATTGGTTTTTTTATCGGCTAGGGCATTTTCTGCTTCCGCCAACAGATGATCACATGCTCTATGATCATCGCGCATAAATTCTAAAATCATGGTTGTCCTTCGTTATTTTAATGTCTGACAGTATAAAAGGATATGAGCGTATTATTCTTGACGGATATCAAGACCTATGGTTTAATGCTTTTGGTGTTGTGTGGTAGAAAATCACGAAAATCTTTAATATAGATCGCATTGATCCCTTGCCCCAGTTCATGGATATCAGCATCGAGCCGTAGCCATCTATTTACGGTGTATTGGAGCAGGATACTGGATACCGTATCATTTTTATAGAGAACGCGCAAATCTTTGTTGAGGCGTGCACCCACTTCAAATCCCATCCCACCCTCGGCAGTGGTGAGGATATTCATGGTATCAATTTGAAGTTTTGTCGCACTGCCGATCAGCCCTTTTAATCCGGCACCGAGCATAAAGTTAGTAGCATCTGCACGAACGGTGGAGGTGGAATTATCTCCTCCTCCAATGGTATTTGCAGGTGTACCGAAGAGGATATAGCTCATAATATCGTTTTGGCTCATCACCGGATCAGAACTAAAAAGAAAAATCGGTGAATCGAGGGTATGGGTAACGTAAATCAAAAATTTATTGTAATTTATTTCATGTGAGACGGTGATATTGAGATAAGGATTAAGAGGGACGTCGCCTCCAAAATAGATTTCAGAGGGTTTAATTTCGAACTCTTTTCCTGCTGTAGTTGCCTGCCCTTTTGGGATGCTTACCATTCCTAATATTTGCATAGGGGATGTTGAGTCTTTCCAGAGAGTGATATCGGGGTTGAGTTGCAAATCAAGTTCTTTTGTTTTAAAACGGATAGGTTGTTGGGAGGTAATATGAAAATTCATCGAGAGTTTTGCATTGCTTGGAGGACGAATATCTTGGATAATGATAATATCATCGTCCATCACTTTGAATTGTTGAAGAGGAAGATAGGTGATCGTAGCGTCCAAAATACTCAATGAACCAAAGAGATTTTGGTTGGCTTCACTATCGCGTTCGTAGGTAATATCGGCAGATGCATGAGCTTCTCCTTCTGGTCCGATATAGCTGAAGCGGTTTGAAGACATATGGAGACGGGTGGAAAAATCGTTTTTTATAAGACCTTTTAGAAGAAGTGAGTCAAATATCCAAAATTCATCAACAGCGATATCACCGGATGGGGTAAAATGTAAATGAGATGTTTTGGTACTATGGATCGGATGATCGGCGATTTCAAATTGGTATCGATCGATCGTGAGATTTTCATCATGGTATTCGAGGGCTATACTCCCATCCGTTCCTCCATAGGCTCGTTGCGTATCGAGGACGACAGCATACCATGGAATTTTAATATCGCTTTTGATGTGCAAAGCATTAGAAAAATTGATATGAGCTCTGGCTCTGATTTCAGCATCAAAGTATTCACGCGGATGCAGTTCAATAGGGCTCACTTTGGAGAGAGTATTAAATAAGGATGGGATGATCAGATCAATATCGGCATAGTTATCTGTCGGAGTCAGTGAACCGGAAATATCGAAAAATGTCTCTAAATAGTTTCCTGAACCTTTGAACTTTTCTGCTTTGAGTATGGCATTAAGGGCTAATGAGTTTCCACTGAGTTGTAAGCGGGTTACGTTTTGCTCATCATTGAGTGAAAGTATCAGATGTTCTGGTGGTTTATGTGTCCAGTTTCTCCACAGTGACGCATCTTGAGGAAGGGTAAGGTTTCCATCGAGTGCATGGTGAGCGTTTTGGGTTGAAAATGATCCGTTAAATGTGGCATGATTGTGGATAGCACTCATATCTCCGGTTAAGGCATTGTTTGAGAGAATATAGATGCCTGCTCCCTCCATTCGAAAGGGTGATGCTTGTAGGAACTCCGGAAGAGATGGCAAAAAAGCCAATGTTTTATGGTCACTTTTTATTTTCCATCCGAACCGATCATAATCGTGGCTTGAGAGTTCCACTACTGTTCCATCGAGAATAAGTTTACCGTTTAAACCTTGAGGCGTATCGGTAAACTCTCCATGCAGAGTATTGGCAGGTAGCGGGTGCAAAGTGCTGATAATCCCATCGAATTGAGTAGTGGTTATCCCCTCTAATGCATAGCGCAGGTGTTGTTTGGTCTGCATTGAATCATTGCCTCGTACGAGTTGGTAGAGGGCATTGACATCGAAATATTCGTCATTATATCGGTAATAAAAATCGAGGGTTATATTTTTGGCTGTCAGTATCGAATCTTGTTTGGATTCCAGATGGGTAATGGTCGTATTGAAAATCGCCCTTTGGTCAGAGAGTTCGTTAATTTTTACTCTCAATCTATGCGGCAAGGTTGTAAATCGACCACTGTAGGGGGCGAGTTCGGCTTCATTCGGATAAAGATCACATAACCCTTTAAGGGTATTATTGTGGATTATGCCGTGTATTGCTCCATGAGCATAGCGTGATTTTATGGTTGCGGCGAAGGAGGTAAAAGAGAGATGATCGCCATCATACGACCCATTTTTACCATTGAGATTCAGTTCGATTGGATAAGAGCTGATAAGCTGTAGATTGGTGATGGATAGGTTATTTAGTTTAAATGTCGGGAAAAGCCAAATAGAGTCGTCATCATTGATAAAATCGCTCAAATGAAGGCGTAAGCCATCAATTTTTATGGAATCGATCGTGTGTTCTCCTTCCAACATTTTGACTAGATTGTATTTTAACACGAGCGTTTTGGCTTCCATTGTTTCACTGTGGACGTTGTGGAGGACGAATCCTTCTAATATTGAACCTTCCGCATGGGTGTAGTGGATACCGAACGGTTCGAGAAAATAGGTATTGACGATCTCCAGACTATCGGGACGAAAGGCAATATAAAGAGCTGCCGATGCAAGTAAAATAGCACTGTAGAGGAGAAAGTGAAACGTTACTAATAGATGCTTGAGCCATTTGATCCAAGGGAGTAATCGTAACCGTTTCAAAATAACTCTCCGATACGAAAGTGGATTGCGTATTGGGAAAAATCATTTGGATCGATACCAAAATCGATTGCAACCGGTCCTATCGGAGTAATGTAGCGTAACCCGGCTCCAACTCCCCAGTAGGCATCATGCGCATAATCATAAAACGTATTCTGAGAAGCAAAAGTGAGATCGCTGAACAGTATTCCACGAAATTCTTGATAGATTGGGAAACGGTATTCAAATGTCCCTTCTGTCAGTGCGGAAAAACCGATAGGATCTCCACCCGTATTTTTGGGACCGAGGTCACGGTAGGTGTAAGCGCGGTTACTGTTCATCCCTCCGGCATAAAAGCGATAAGAGGAGGGAACCGTTCCGTCGTAAATATGAAGCGTTCCCCATTTGAGTTTAGCACCAAAAATATGGTTATCAATACTCATGATATAAGCACCGGATAAGAGGCTTTTAAAATACGTTGCATCGGAAAAAACAGCTGAACGGAGTGATCCGGTTAATTTAGCGTTGAGCCAGTATCCTTTGGTCGGTTCTAAAGGTTTATTGCGCGTATCGAGATTGATTTCTCCTAGAGGGGACGTGATAAATAAAACAGAATCAGGAAATGCGGTAATATCGTTTGAATCATATGTTTTTACCCGATCAAACAAAATTCCTGTCATAACCGAAGTAGGGGTGTCTTGATATTTTGCGGTTATCTTTTCATAGGTGCTTTCACTTTTGTACCCATCGAATATTTCATTGGTATATCCGATTTCACCTGCAAGCAATCCACGGTTATACAGAGGCATAGTGATGGCTCCGGAGGCATCTTGTTTGATTTGTGAATAGTGATAATCAAGAGCGAGGGTTTTGAGATTACCGAAAAAATTACGGTGTTTGATTCCTGTTTGCGCTTGGATCCCCTCATCGCTGCTATACCCTAAGCCGGCGGTAAATCGGATAGGCTGATCCGCTTCTTCGATGCTCAGGGTAATAGGTACAATGCTACCATTGCGATCGTTATCGTTGATAAGGACACGAGTAATCCCTTCTTGAGCGTAAAGTGTTTCATAGCTTAATCGGATCGCTTCGATACTGTAGGGGTCTCCCTCTTCAAACCGTAGCATTGAGGTGGTGAGTTCTCCATCGATATTTGGAGTTGATTCGACATGGATAGTCCCAAATGTACATATTTCTCCCGGTGTTGCTTCAAACAACAAATAAGCATGGTCGGTTTCGATATCGACCCATGCTTTAGTATTAAATTGAGCGTTGCAGTAACCTGCTTCACCGTAACGCTTTTTAATAGCTGATTTGGAAGAGGAAAAAGCTTCTTGGTCAAACAAATCATCGGTATGGAGGGTAATGGCGGATTCAATGTCCAAAAGGCTATTGATCTTGATATCACTAATGCGGATTGGATTGTTTTCTTGGATTTTAAAAATAACCTCTTTTTCATTGCTTTCTGCTGTAATTTTGGCATGATAAAATCCCTTTGAACGATAGAAACTACTTAACGCTGAAACGCTTTGGGTTATAGCGATAGGTTCAATAGAGGGTTGCTCTTCCCATACTTCGATTCCGTATGGTTTTCGCAATCCTAATACACCATACAGAGTATCGGTTGTAATTTTTTCATTACCGTTAAAAGCAATACGAAGGGGTGCAGAGAGGGCAAGGAGGGCAAATATCATCAATACAGAAATGATGCGCATTGACTCTCCTAAAATAGTATCCTCTATTTTACCGTAACAATGGTGTACTCTAGGTAATCGAGTTGTTTG
Organism: Sulfuricurvum sp.; assembly: GCF_049305995.1. Lineage (GTDB taxonomy): Bacteria > Campylobacterota > Campylobacteria > Campylobacterales > Sulfurimonadaceae > Sulfuricurvum. The sequence continues at coordinate 3,292 of NZ_JBAQPS010000354.1, read as the reverse complement.
GGTTCCTCTCCCAGAAGGGTGAGTATTTGTTGTATTGTTCCGGCATGAGAACAAATAAGAATATTTTTATCCTCAGGAATCTCGTGTAGAAAGGCCGTGATCCGTTTGTGGAATTCTCTCAATGGTTCGTCACAAATAAAATCATACCAACTCTCTTGCGATTGCAATACGATAGGTGTATATACCTTCATCTGCGCAATTTCTTCAAATTTTTTCCCCTCGAACGGCTTTTTAAAACGAACTTCGCGTAGCCGTTGATCACTTTGAAAAATAGGGTATCCGAGATTTTTGAGTGTTTGAGTGCATCGGCATAGGTCTGAAGAGTAGATAAAATCGTACATATATGGAAGCAGGAGAGGGTTGAATAGCGTAAGATCGATGGAGATATCGGTATGCCCAATGTAGCGTTTTTGATATTCCAAAGGGGGTGGCGCATGGCGTAACAGAGTTAGTGACATAGTAGCAGTGTTGTGAGGATGAGGAGAAGTTCAGAACCTTCTAACGACATTCCCAGCACATCTCCATTGATAAATCCGAGCGATTTTTTTGTGAGATTTGAGAGCAGTAGCGCGGTAAGGATCCCGATACTAAAGAGGATGAAAAAATTCCATGAAAGAAAATAAAATCCTATTCCTATACAGATGGCGATGAGGATTAAAAGAGGAAAAACACGAAGATGTTCATGGAGTTGCGACACAAAAGGAGAACGAAAATGATAGATTCGGATCAGCACCAGCAAAGCGATACGGCTAATAACAGCGAGTGCGATAAAGGGGAGAAACAGATGATGCATAAGCAAAGTTGCCAGTGCGGTAATTTTGAGGAGGGTAAAACTTACTCCGTATAACACCCCCATTGCCCCAACGGTAGGATCTTTGATAATCACATACGGGTCTTTACCGCTGTGGGCAGCATACATTGCATCGATGACATCCATGACCGCTTCAGTATGGATAAATCCATACAATACCATATAGATAACAGCGGCAATCAACGCTCCCAACCACCCTAATGATTCCAACACTGTAAAGGTACCAATACAAAGCAAGGCTAGCAGTGCTCCGACAAATGGGAGAGAGAGCATCATGGTTTTCAACACACGCGGATGAGACAAATCGTCTTTTGGGTGAAAAGGGATTGGCAGAAAGGTGAAATAGCTCAGGGCAAACTTAATCCCCAAATAGATCTTTTTCATACCGTACCTTCTGTTATGATTTTCAACTTATCAAGTTCAATATAGCACTTGATTTTACATTAACAACCATAATTTATGCTGAGCGTTCTTTATACATTTTAAATAAAGTGACAAAAATAGTGATACCGACGATAATGGCACTGTATTGAGTATGATATCCTTGGAGAAAATATTCGGCTACGAGATAAGCCAACATTGCCAACATAGGACTTTCTTCCATAATGATGGTCAGGAAAAACCCTCCCGCTACTGCCCAAATCAGATTCGGTTCAAAATTATAGATACTGATTCCTGCAGCAATGCCTACTGCAATGGAAAAGATGAAAAGATAGGACACTAAAAACCTCTTTCTTTTTTACTTAATTTAACATATTAAAATACAATATAGTATACACTTTCTTTTAAAAATGTGGCTTAACAATCTACACTTTTTATAGAAATTATTAGTAAAATAGCTATTATTTATTTACATGGTACCTCTTTCATGATGGTGAGCCAGTTACGATCAAATACTTTTTTAATATAGCTCTCACGGTGGGGGACGATACACCCTGCACAGTTTTGGTGGATAGCAGATTCACTCACATAGCGATCCCCGTCGGGGCTCTCGATGGAACAGGTGCTAAAAAGAGTCCGTTCACCCTCTTTTGTAAATCCCCCCGCATTAAAACGAAAATTGGGACAAGCACAGAGATAGCAGTTGAGTTCTTCGGTATCGTGGCATTTTTTATCTTCCGCGTAGAGGGGGCAGAAATCGCTCTCTTTTTCGACCATATTTTCAAATCGAAAATATTTGATCACTTCGTCGTCGCTGAGATGGGTGAGTTTATCCATAATAACACGGTGTTTGGAAGCGTGAGTGTCGAACCAGTGTTTATAAGACATATAAAGTAGCCTTTATTAATTTGATTTCATTAATGCCGATATAACAAAAACATGGTACTATTCTTGCTGAATTCAGTACCGAGCGGTAACTAAAACTATCGAGGTTTCGGTCGCAGAACCAAAGTAGCAAATCAGCGTTCAAAGTGGGTTTTACCCTTCGTGAAAAAGGTATTTTTATGAAAAAAACTATTGCAAACACCAATAAATTCTTCTCTACCGCTAAAAAGCGAGAAACTATGATCGTTAATTCGGTTTATACCTCTGCTAAAGCGGAAGGTTCCAAAACCACCAAAAAAGAATTGAAAGAACACTACAAACTTATCCATTCCTAATCTCTTCTTCGATTTTATCGATTAATAATTGCTGTAGCGGTTCATAGTTACAGTGATACCCTTCATGTATTTTCTGAATATAATTATCACCGTTTTTGAGATTTAGCCCGATCATGGATAGTTTTCACGCATAAAAAAGATACTTTGATTTAATCATTAAACATTCTTTTCATGTTTATGACATACCCTTTTGAAGATACTCTATTCGTTTTGTGATTTCATTTTTTGGTAGCCATTCATTACGCAATAAACATTCAAGTGCTTCAATTAAAACAGGTTTATCTTTTGTGGAAGTAAGGATGATTGTGTCCAGTATATAGAATAAACCTTTTGCTTCTACTGATCTATTTCTTGCAAATTTTCTCAATGCGCCGTCATTTGTCAATAATGCACCATTTAACTGTTTTGCAAAATAAAATACAGAGTAGTCTTGATGGGAGATTTTTAACTGCCCCAAAGAGCCGAATGTATTAAAAAAATCGGTAAGTTCTTGAGGCTCAAACGAATGTACTGTGATATTCATTGATTTAACGATCTGTTGCTGGGGCGTGTTTAATTCATTGAGAACAAAATCTGTCGTTCGTATATCGAGGTTTAATTGATCGAACTCGTCTAGGAGACCGATATTATACAAATCGATAAAGATATTTGCATCGCTGATAAATAACATTAAACCACTTTGCCATACTTTTTCAAGGCTGCATCAACGCTCAACCCCGAAAGCTCTGCTAATTTAGATAAGGAAATAAGCTCTTCACTGTAAGCATGACCAAGCAAATTTTCGAATCTTGCAGTTTTCATCAGCTTAGTATAAGAGAACTTTTCATCGAACTTTTCAGTTCTATTTTTGATCCAAAATCGATTAAACATAGCTTCATTA
>NZ_JBAQPS010000353.1:0-3621 GCF_049305995.1 Sulfuricurvum sp. | reverse complement strand
TGGTAATAAGGCAAGAGATTCATGATGTAATAATCTATAAATCCAATGTACCAATTGCGAAGATAAAAGAATGGCTGGGAAAAGTAAAGGCAAGCCTATAAAGATTATAAATATTCCAAAAAGTTTTACACCGTAAATACGATTCACTTTTTTAGAATTAGGACTAGAGAATAATGTAGCGACTCGTACTGCTTCATCAATCTGATTTAAATAGATAGTGCGGTTATAATAAGTGCTAACTATTCTATCGCTGTAGAATTCAATATTGGTATCCTTTGTAGTATAAAACAATATTTTCAAAATACCAAATAACGTCGCAATTCCGATAAGTAGCAACATTATTTTGGTATTTTTGTCTTGTAAAAATTCAGATATATCAAAGTTATATCCAATCCACCATACATAAAATATAATTGAAAGCATAGGTATAAAAATATATACTCTATCAATCCAATACATTTCATCTTTGATTGAGAATATAGGTTGTTCATTTGATATTGTTGTACTTATCATGCTACTTTCTTTAGATATGTCTAATTTGATATTTTTGATCCACGCTTGAGAGAAGGAAAAAAGATGTCTAATGATGATTAATAACTCATTGATCTTTGTTAATAGTAATGATTTCTTGCTTTAAATAGGATAAAGGGAGATGGATTCCGTATCAAGCACGATGACGAAGAGGTGGATTCCCAATCGAGTTGGGAATGACGATGCAAAATGACGGAGTATTAAAAATCAAACCCGCCGGTTTCACCTTTGGACATACTCTCATACACAGTTCGGATGTATTTGGCGCGAATCTCGCAGCCGATACATTTTTCACACACATAACAGCTCGTTACGTTTTTTTCTTCTTGACACTCTTTGAGAATTTTTATGGTTTCATCCAATCGTGCTTCGTACTCACTGTTGTCCGGCATAGACACTTAAAACCTCGTTGATTTCATCACATGAACCGAAAAAACATGGACTGGTATCATGGACGTGGCGCGGCTCTTTTTCCAAAACGCGTGCAGTACCGTCAACCGCTTTACCACCCGCTTTTTCGAAAATGAAGGCAAAAGGGAAAACTTCGAACAACATACGCAATTTCCCCTCTGGTTTATCGCTCGCACCCGGATAGCTGAACAATCCGCCCCCTTTGAGGAGGATTTGGTGCAAATCGGGAACCATACCCCCTGAATAGCGGAGACGGTAACCACGAGCAAAGAAACTGTCGATCATTGCTTTATGGAAAGGAGCCCAACATTGTTGTGTACCGCCCGGAGCCATGATTTTCCCTTTCTCATTCAAATGAATATGTTTAACAAATTCAAACTCACCGTTTTGAAGGAGATATAGCGAGATGTGGTTTTCATCGGCAAATACAAGTTCGACACGCGGACCATAAACGACATAACACGAAGCAATCATTTTACTTGGACTAAATTCTCCGTCATAAATACCGAAAATCGAACCAACACTGAGATTGACATCTACAAGAGATGAACCATCAAGCGGATCAAAAGCAATAAAATATTTACCTGCTTCATTTAAAAGCATCGGTGTCTCTTTTTCTTCACTAGCGATGGTGTGTACACTGGCAATTTTGCTGAGTTCTTCTTCAATAATCAAATCACTTTGAATATCAAGCTGAAGCTGAGTTTCTCCTGAACTATTTTGTTCTTGAGAATAACCGATGTCTTTGACATCAATAGCATTTTTAATGCGGATAGCACTTTGTTGAAGTGCTTCTAAAATAACATTCATTCCATAACCTTTGCATGAGTTAAAATCCACTCGATCACCTGATCGGGGTTATTGAGATCTAGTATGTCTATTCCCGAGGGAATAGCATAATGGGCACTATTAATACTATCATCGATTGCCAAGGCATTCATATAGGGAAAATAATCGGTATCAATAGAGTTTCTAAAGATACTGATACGAGGAAGTGGGAGATTTTTAAGCCCTTCCACGAGTAATACATCAAACTCCCCAAACAGTGCAATAAGCTCGTCTAGTTCTTTATGTCGTTGCGAAAAATAGGTAGTGCGAGTAGGGGAGGTGACGATCACTTCCGCACCCGTATCACTGAACTTATAACTGTCTTTTCCAGGGACATCAAATTGTGCTTTATCTTTTGGATCGTTTTTAATGATAGCAACTTGCAAATGATATTCATGAATCAGTTTACGAGCCACCTTAAGTATAAGCGTTGTTTTACCACTATTAGATGGCCCTGTAAATGCAACTGCCAAACGTTTACTCAAAAAAGCAACCTTATATAAATTAGAGGCATTATAGTCAAGGTTCAGTTTAAACTTTCTAAAAAATAGTATTAAATTACCTGCTTGATCATTAAAAGTCTAAGCGGAATTGACGTATAATAAGAACCATACGACCAAAAAAGGATTTAGATGAAATTTTATTGGATGGCTTTATCAGCTTTATTAGCACTAAGCGGATGTTCACAAAAGGGTGCATTTGATCTTTTCCGAATGGATGAAAATCATGAACGAGCGGTAGAACAATTACGGACAGGAACCATCATCCAATCATTTGAGACAAAAGCAATATTTTCAACTCTCTATCTTAATCCGATTTATCCCGAGAAATATAAAGGGGGAGAATATTTTATTGGAGCTATTTATTTTGAACGAGATAATATAGATAACCGTAAATGGGATTTTAACACTTACGGTTATACGATCAACATGAATGGTCAAAAGGCTACTGTATTTGAAGAATTAAAACCAAACGATCCACGACGTGCTCTAATCCCGATTCAAAATAACTGGAACCGATACTATCTTATTCGTTTTGACTCAACTGCTGCAACTTCTTTAGTTCTGAAACTCGAAAATAATCAGACAGGGTCGGTTTCGTTAAATTATCAAAAATAGCAGAAATCGATACATTTTCCCCCAAGACTTTTTTGTAAATAATATAATTGGCAAGTACTCGCTTGCCATACTCACGGCTCTCCGCATTCCCTACAAGTTCCATGCTCATAAATGGCTCATGTTCTCCCGGATTGAAATAATCACCGCTAATTAAAAGCCGTTTTGTAAATCCTATCCCTCCGTTATACGCATACGCCATCAATACCGGATTGAAAAGTGTTTTTTCTATGTGTTTCATATGTTCAATGGAATACGCAATACTGTATTCCGAATTAAACATATCATCATACGATTTAATTTTTAATGGGTGAATTTTTGAAATTGAATCGACATTAAATGGCATAATTTGCATTAATCCCAATGCAAATGAACGTGAAATCAACCCCGGAATCAATCGTGTTTCTTGGCGCATAAGGGCGTACAACATTGCCTTTTGATCCGTTGTGACGCTGCTCATATATTGATCATAAGGCATCGTATAGTTATGAATATACGGTAAATATGCTTTCTCAATCATATAAGCTTGTACAGCCAAGGAGTCTTCACCATCATATTCTTCAATCAATTCGTACAATTTTTCAGGAGGTGTATTGACAAGTATCTTATGGAGACGATTCCACTCAAAAGGATTATCCCCTTTGAATCCCCCTTTATCGGGAGTCGGCAGAGTAGTGAAATAGTTTTGGGTTTCAATTCCGAGTTGTTCTCGCGCCCAAAGGGTATACATATTGAT
>NZ_JBAQPS010000352.1:0-3684 GCF_049305995.1 Sulfuricurvum sp. | reverse complement strand
GGTCATACTCATTCCAAATAATCCAACTGCCTGCGCAACATTATTGATATCCCGACGAAAGCTATAAAGCGGGGAATTAGCTGCTTTCAATAAATTAGCGACAATCATCGGGTCTCCCTCGACCGTTTTGACTAAATCGTGAATTGAAGAATCAGGGTTATTGCAAATACGTTGCATCTCAATAACAGTTTTCGGCAATGGAGGTAAAGATTTAATACTATTAACAATTGAACGCTTCATTCATAATCCTATACATAAGCAATTGGAGTTATTATACCCTACTTAGTTCAAGAGCTAAATATTTTCCGGTAAAACTTCCTGTTTTTTCCCAATCACGTGCAACTGATTCAGGATCACCCTCAGCAACGAGCAATCCGCCGCCGCTTCCACCCTCTGGTCCCATATCGATAATATAGTCGGCATTTTTAATCATATCGAGATTATGCTCAATGACGAGTACCGAATTTCCCAGCTCAACGAAATTATGGAGTACTTTGGTGAGGCGATTAACATCATCAAAATGCAATCCTGTTGTCGGCTCATCGAGAATATAAAGGGTATTTCCCGTATCGCGACGACTGAGTTCTTTGGCGAGTTTAATCCGTTGTGCTTCACCCCCGGAGAGAGTGACTGCATTTTGACCCAACGTAATGTAGTCTAACCCGACATCGCTAAGGGTTTGTAAAATGACTTTGATTTTCGGGATCGGAGCAAAAAATTCCAACGCCTCACCGACGGACATATTGAGGACATCGGAGATCGTTTTCCCTTTGTACTCTACTTGGAGGGTTTGGAGGTTATAACGGCTCCCATGACACGCGTCACATTTGACCATAATATCGGGCAAAAAGTGCATTTCAATCTTGATCTCCCCTTCCCCCTGACACTTCTCACATCGTCCACCTTTGACGTTGAAACTAAAGCGTGAGGCGGTATAACCACGAATCTGAGCCTCTTTGGTTTTAGCAAACAGGTTACGAATCTCATCCATCACCCCCGTATAGGTGGCAGGGTTGGAACGCGGTGTCCGTCCGATAGGGCTTTGGTCGAGGTAGATCACTTTATCAAGCTTCTCTAACCCTTCGACTTCGACCCCTGCCACACGGTTGATTTTACGGGCATGATTGAGAATTTCTCTCGTTACGGGTAGGAGTGTTTGCAAAATAAGCGAACTTTTTCCGCTTCCGCTCACTCCCGTCACACATACAAAATTGTGAAGGGGGATTTTGACACTTAAATCGGTAATATTATTGAGAGTAACATTGTTAATCGACATCCACTCTTTTTGTTCACGACGGTAAAAATACTCGATTTTTTTACGACCGGATAGATACTGTGCGGTCAGGGTGTCGGATTTTTTCATCTCTTCGAGGGTTCCGGCAAATACGACATTTCCGCCGAATTTTCCCGCACCCGGACCGATATCGACGATATAGTCAGCATTCTCAATCGTCTCTTTATCGTGTTCAACGACGATAACGGTATTCCCTTTTTCCTGCAACGATCTTAGTGTGCGGATCAGTTTGAGGGTATCACGCTCATGCAGTCCGATACTCGGTTCATCGAGGACATACATCACCCCCGTCAAACCGCTTCCGATCTGCGACGCGATACGGATACGCTGTGCTTCACCACCACTGATAGTTCGTGCATCACGACTGAGTGAGAGGTATCCTAACCCTACATCAAAGAGGAAGAAAAGACGCTCACGAATCTCATTCAAAATCGACGCGGCAATCATCGCACTTTGCTCACTTAACCCCTCAAAGGTTTGAGGATCGGCAAACCACGCATACGAATCTTTAAGCGGCATTGAGATCACCTCTCCGATCCCTTTGTCCGCAACACGAACGGCTAGCGATTCACGTTTCAGTCGATGAGAGTTACAAATATTACACGGCTTTTCAGACATATAGTCGGCGAGATCTTTTTCATCTTTGAAAATATCATACGCGATGCGGACAATCCCTGGCCAAACACGACGTATCGGGTGATCTTGCCATTTGAATTCCACTTCATCGACACTGCCATGGAGGATCGCTTTTTTCTGATACTCTTCGAGAGTATAGAAAGGGGCTGTGATATTGATCCCCTCTGCGGCACAAAACGCTTTCAAAAAGGTAAAATAGTACCCCTTGTTAAAGCCATAAACAATTTTAATCGCCCCTTTCTCTATCGGGAGTTCAGAGTCGATGATTTTGTCATAATCGAGAGCGTAGCGAATCCCCAAACCATCGCACTCACTACACGCTCCCTTAGGAGAGTTAAATGAAAATGAGAGAGGTTCTAATGGATCAAAGCTCACTTTACAATCAAAACAAGCACTGTGCTCGCTGTAGTGGATTAGTTTCTCTGCTATTCCCACTTCATCGTGATTTTGGATTTCGATTTCTACTTCACCGTAGGATTCTTTGAGAGCTTTTTCGACGTCTTGCGCCACACGGTCATGGTTGTCATCTTTTATGATGAGACGGTCGATAACCACTTTGAGAGTGTGCTTTTTGGTTTTGGAGAGCTCTATCTCTTCATCCAAACGTACCATAACCCCATCCACCATCGCTCTCACATACCCTTTATGACGGAGCGATTCGAGAATGTCGGCGAATGAGCCTTTTTTCTCGCGCACGAGCGGAGCCAAAATAACAATTTTTGCCCCCTCGGGGAGTTTTAAAACCTGATCGATGATGTCCTGAGCCGACATTTTAGAGATTTTCTTACCGCAGAGATGACAGTGCTGAATTCCGATACGGGCATACAAGAGACGAAGATAGTCATAAATTTCAGTGATCGTACCGACCGTTGAGCGGGGATTTTTAGAAGTGGTTTTTTGATCGATCGCGATAGCAGGGGTAAGCCCTTCGATTTTGTCCACATCGGGTTTTCCAACACGATCCAAAAACTGCCGTGCATACGAAGATAGCGATTCAATGTAGCGGCGTTGTCCCTCGGCATAGAGGGTATCAAACGCCAATGTCGATTTCCCGCTCCCACTGATCCCGGTACATACTACGAGTTTGTTTTTTGGGATTTCGAGTGAAATATTTTTGAGATTGTGCTCTCGTGCCCCGATAATTTTGATTTTGTCCATGTGTTACCCCGCGATCAGTTTGTATGCCGTAATGGCAAAAATAAAAATATAAAAAATGACCAATATCTGCTTGTATTGACTTATTTTAACCAGATTCAAAAGCCAAATCCCCATTATAATCCCCACCAATGAACTCAGCGCCATAATCAGCCCCGCATGGAGGTTAATCATTCCCAGCCATAGTAACGTTCCAAAAGCTGAAACCGAGGTAAATAGTACAAAGAAAAGCCCTACCGCCGAAGCTTTTTTTAGAGGAAACCCCATAAAACTGACCAATATCGGAGTCATGAGGATCGATCCCCCTACCCCTAACATTCCCGAAAACACACCAATACCACTACCTATAGCGGTATAAAGAGGTCGATTGAGTACTTCCGGACGTGTCGGAACAGGGTTAGAAAATGCCAAACGTCCCAGCGTAAAGGCGACGATACTTAAAAAAAGCCATTCCAAAATTGTCGCATCCAGTACTTTAACCAACAATGCGCCAATTATTGCTCCGAGTATACCGCCGTATCCGAAATATTTTATATCGTTTACGACATAGGTTTGCTTTTTATGGTGAATCCAAGCCGCCATAAGCGAGCCTGCTACCA
>NZ_JBAQPS010000351.1:0-5958 GCF_049305995.1 Sulfuricurvum sp. | reverse complement strand
AGATTGATCGGGATAACGTTGAGACGGTAAAACAGATCTTCTCGGAACTCACCCTTGCGTACCATCTCTTCGAGATTACGGTTGGTAGCGGCGACGAGTCGGACGTTGGTTTTAATCGTTTTGTTACCACCGACTCGCTCAAACTCCTGTTCTTGTAAAATACGGAGGAGTTTTACTTGGAGTGAGGGGGTAATGTCTCCGATCTCATCGAGAAACAGTGTTCCTCCATCGGCGAGTTCAAAACGCCCTTTACGCATCTCTCTCGCATCGGTAAAGGCTCCCTTTTCATGTCCAAAGAGTTCGGATTCAAGGAGAGTTTCACTGATAGCGGCACAGTTTAGTTTGATAAATGGACCGTTTTGACGACGGCTGAGATTATGAACAGCTGTTGCAATCAACTCTTTACCGGTTCCTGTTTCACCGCGGATAAAAATCGTCGCATCGGTTGGTGCTACGGTGTTGATCATCCCAAATACCTGCTGCATACGAGTTGAACGTCCGATGATATTTTCAAATTTGTAATCTTTTTGCATCTCTTCTTTGTAGTAGGTTTTTAGCTCGCTGAGGGACTCTTTTTCTTCGGTTAATTTTTGTTGTACTTTGAGTGATCCGACAAAAAGCGATCCGACGATGGTGAGCATTCGGACAATTTCGTCGAAATTTAGAGGGCTCCCTTTTCCAATGTTGGCAGAAATGACTCCGATGACCTCTTCGTCTTGGAGGAGCGGAACGGCAACATAGGAAACCATCTGAGTTGAGATGTTTCCCATTTTGTTGAGATAATTGATGTTGTTATGGATATTTTCAATAACGATCGGTTCACGGCTTTTGGCGGCCAACCCTGTCGCCCCTTCGCCAAAACGGTACGTTGCTACTTTTTTTTGATAGGGTTCTAAATCGATTGATGCTAAAAGTTCTAGCTCATTCACATCATCTTTTTTACGAAATAGAGCACAGCGCTCCAAATAGCCGTGTTGTTTGAGGCGGCGCATCGCTTTTTCAATGCTTGTGGTGATTTCAGTTGTGCTGGTGAGCATAACTGCGACTTCATAAAGGATGTTGATCTCTTTGTACGCAAAAGTCAGTGCACAAGTTTGGCACTCTTCACGATTAGGGATATTAGCTTCATAGGTCATCATTGCATTGTCTTTACTATTAAATTGTTTAGTAATTGTAGTACAAAATGCGACAATGAACCAATATTCATGTGGATAAAAAATAGGCAGTTTATAGAACTGATTTTGCACTACGTTCTTAAAATGATCCAATAAGGAGAAACTATGCAAATTACCGTTCATGGAACACCGACACCTTTAGAGGGAAAAGAGATGACAATATGGCGTGAAGCACCGGCTGCACGCGTTAGTAACCTCGATGGGAGCCAAAATGTTATTGGGATGATTGCCCCTACGGCACAACTGCTCATCGCAATCCCTTCACTTAAAACTGAAGTGTGCTCATTGGGGGCTAAAAAGTTTAATGACCTAATTAAACAGTTTAAAAAGCTCAAAACGGTGATGGTAACGACGGATGACGCCGAATTTGTCAACGATTTTGTCGCGCGTGAAGGGATCGATAGTGCTGAGATCGTGATCGATACCAATCGTGATTTTGCTAAAAAGTTCGGAATCCTTATCCCTGAGGGAAAACTCAAAGACCGTCTAGCACGCGCCGTATTCGTCATCGACCAAGAGGGGATGATTAGTTATGTAGAAGTTGTCCCTGAGATCACTGATGAAGTCGATTATGATAAATGTATCGAAGCGGTTGATAAAGCGGCGAATTTCAAGAAAAAAGGGCACGACCACGAAAACTGGATGGGTGTTTAAGATCCTATACGAGGAGTACATTATGGTAGAGCAATACATTACATGGTTGAACGAACGGGGATTTCATCCGGATGATCTCGAATATCGCGGGTTTAATGGCAATACTCCTCTGATGCTTGCCGCATTGGAAGGGAATGCCATGATGGTCTCACGTCTCATCGAAGCGGGTGCTGATTTGTATGCGATTAATGACGACTTTAACGGTGTGTTGTTCAATGCCGCTTATGCAGCCTCACCTGAAGTGATCCGTTTGCTGGTCGAAGCGGGAGCCGATATCAATGACACGAATGAAGAGGGGACAACGGCGCTGATGTATGCCGCTTCGGCATCGCGTGTGGAGTGTGTTAAGATGCTTCTCTCGCTCGGAGCTGATACTACACTTCAAAATGAAGACGGTTTCAGTGCGATCGAATTCGCTACAAATCGCGACGTATTTAACCAACTGCGCAGTGCGTGAACAAACTCTCCTAACCCGCGAATGGGTTGCCGCTAAACAAACCTTCTTGGATTGGGATTCGCAACCCTCGTTATTTAAACACTATCCTCATTTTTGCTATCGCGTGAGACTCGGCGATTATCCGTCTCTCGCATGGTTGAGAGAAACGCGATGTATAACGGATGAACATACCGTTGCTCAAAAGCCCTATCGCAGGCTTAATGTTCCCTCTGCAGGAAACCTTCACCCTCTCGAAATCTATGTACAAATTCGTAATATCACAGGGTTGCTTAGCGGGATTTATCATCTCGATGTGTTACACGAAGAGTTAGTGATGATTCGAGAGATCGCAGGGGAGGGGATAGAACCTTATGTTGGGATGGAGAAACGTTTTAACGGGGTAATCGTGATGATCTCATTGGTTCCGTTTCGATCCTCTTGGAAATATGGATTACGTGCATGGCGGTATCTCTATCTTGATCTAGGGCATCAAATCGATGCGTTGTATGCATCGATACGACATTTTGGGATGAGTTGTACAAAATTGTCGGTAAACGAAAAACTCAATGCGATCATGGGACTAGGAGCGGATGAGGTGATCGGGGCAGTTTATGGCGTGGGTGAGTTGGGTGAACGAAGCGTGAAGCCTTTGAGCCTTCCTCTGATGCACGTACAGCCAACCGATTATACACAGACTTTAGAGCCATTAACGGCTAGTTTGGCGGAAGTTGGCATCTATACTGAGATAGCAACGCCCATTGTGTATGAAGATTTTTTGAAAATCAATCACACACGTCGCAGTGCACGAGAGTTTAATCCAGAGGGGATGAGTGATACGGTTATTCAAGAGCTTATGTCGATACCTGCAGCTGTTTCTTTAGAGATTGGTATTTTTGTTTTTCAGGCATACTCTATGCAATTAGGGTTATATCGTAACGGGAAATGTGCCGTGAGTGGAAATTTTAATTCTGAAATAGTTCATCTGCTTTTGGATCAGCGTTTTATTTCAGGATCAAATATGGTAGTATTAATTTTTGCAGAAAATTTTTGTGCACAGACCCATATCGAAGCGGGAAACTATGCCCAAGAACTCTATGTAGCGTGTGAACATCACAATGCAGGATGCAGCGGAATCGGAGCTTTTTATGATGATGAAGCCCTCCGCTGGTCGGATAAAGCACTGCTCTATGCGGTCGCTATAGGGGGAAAAGTATGATTATCGGAGTACCAAAAGAGATTAAAACAGACGAGTTTCGTGTCGGAATGACACCATCAGGGGTGATGGAGTGTATCAAAGCCGGACATAGTGTATTAGTAGAGCAGGGTGCAGGATTAGGGAGTGGTTTCGAGGATTCTCTCTATCTGAGCAGTGGAGCGGTTATCGTCGAGAGTGCGGATGATGTCTATGCGGGTTCTGATATGATCGTCAAGGTCAAAGAACCGATAGAGATAGAATACAACCGTTTAAAAGAGGGGCAAATCCTTTTTACCTATCTTCATCTCGCAGCCGATAAAAGACTCACCGAAGTGTTATGCGAGAAAAAAATTACGGCACTGGCGTATGAGACGTTTCGACTCAATCGACGGCTACCGTTACTGGAACCGATGAGCGAGATCGCGGGGCGTATGGCAACACTGTTCGGTGCGGTTCATTTGGGACGCTACAACGGCGGGAGCGGACGATTGCTCGGTGGTGCGGTTGGAGTAGAGAGAAACCGTGTTTTGGTACTGGGAGCAGGGGTAGCCGGTAAAGCAGCAGCCGATGCTGCGGCAGGTTTGGGTGCTGAGGTGGTGATGATGGATATCAACACGGAACGGCTCACCTATCTGCGGGATGTGATGGCACCGAATGTAACGATGATCTATTCTACTCAGGACGCGATATTGGAGCATATTAAAACGGCTGATCTGATTATCGGTACGGTGCTCCTTCCGGGGGCAAAAGCACCGAAACTCATCACTCGCGATATGCTCTCTCTCATGAAAAAAGGGACGGTTTTGGTCGATGTTTCCATCGATCAGGGGGGATGTTTTGAGACCTCTCATGCAACGACCCATTCGCATCCGACATTTGAGATAGAGGGGATCGTCCACTATTGTGTTGCCAATATGCCGGGGATGTACCCGCGTACCTCGACAGTGGCACTCACCAATGCAACACTGCCATATGCGATTAAAATCGCTTCCACACCGCTTCCTGTGCTTTTAAAAGATGAGTTATATGTGTGTGCGTTAAATACGTATGACGGTGATGTGACCAACGAGGCAGTAGCCACAGCTCATGAAATGCCGTATAAAGGAATAATGCTATGAGTGAGATCGATAAAGCGCACGAGATTTTAGCCATCTACCGATTTTATAAAATGGACGGTAAACTCTACCACTACGATGAAGATGATCGACTCGATGAGTTGTTTGATGCAGTCATACACGCGATCAACGATTGCGGTATCCTCAAACCTCTCTTGCCGCGTGAAGAGTTTGTGGTTCCGTGTCGAGGGATACTGAATCAAGAGCGGGAGTGGTTACAGCGGTTCGAGCATCAAGATACCCGCGCTTTTTTCCTGAGTGATATTTATGATTTTTTGAAGTTGTTTACGGGACGGACGAAGTTACGAGTGAATTAAAAGCCGTCTAAATTATAAATGCTCCGTCTCTATAGATCACTTCATCCCCAAGCGAAAAGGTGTGGGTATCGGCAAAAACATCAACATGGTAGAGACCATCTCGGCGTTTAAAACCCGGTTTGCCGTAAGTTCCGTGTTTCGCCCCCAGTGATATGTGAACCCCGCACATCCGCTCATAGGTTCCAGTATCGGCTACGGTGCGTGTTTTGCTAAAGGCTCGGTTGAGTCCGAAACCGAGTTCTCGTATCCATATTGTCCCCTCATCTCGACGGATGTTGTAGAGGATGAGGTCAAATGCAGGAGTAGAGTTTTCGCACGCGACGACTTGCCCCTCTTCGATGATGAGGGTGATAGGAGTTTCAGGGGTGTTGATTTTATACGTGACATCCCCGAAGCAATAAATTTTGACCCGTCCATGAACGGCTCTGAGATCTTGCGCTTCGGTAAAGACTTCTCCCAGCGGAAACTGTCCGCCCCAGTTGGGTAATCCCGTATAATCCCCGATATTGACTTTGGCAGATTCGAACGGTGAACCATAAATCAACAGTTCCCCGCCGCTATCGAGTACCCCCATCGGTGCGCTGTCTATTTTAGACTGGAGGGTGCGACCGAGAGGACGGTAATACTCCTTGTCATATTCCAGCGAATCGATAAAATACGACGCTTCATCATCCGACATACGGCCCAGATGGGGGTGTTCGATCACTTTGAGTTTGAGTTTGAACAGTTCGACACGCAGCCGAAACGCATCGAGGCGGAAATTGGTCGATTGGATCAATACTACCAAATCCGAAGGGTTAAGTGCTTCTAACTGTGCTCGAACGTCTTGGGGTTCATGGCCGTCAAAATCGATTAAGCGTGCATGGGGGAGGGCACGTTTATACCCCTCCATCAAAAGTGTCGCGATTAGACATCGTGTGTCATACACTACGATGGCATTTTCTGAATCACTATGATGAAATGCCTCACGTAAAAGAGTGATAAGATACTCTCTCGTTCTTTCTATCAACTCTTCTGTATTATTCATATTTACTCACTGTATATACTAAATATGAGAATTTTACTC
>NZ_JBAQPS010000350.1:0-8677 GCF_049305995.1 Sulfuricurvum sp. | reverse complement strand
CATGAATATAATGGGGCGCGATGAAACATCGTTTGTTGGATCAAATGCAATTGAATCACTTGACTTCATCCGCAGTAGCTATTTGATACCACGAGGCTTTTTAGGACCTACCCTCTCTTTTTTTACTTCTCATGAAGAAGAAAAAGATCTTATCGCTTCTATATTGCCAATCACCTTTAAATTGACCGAAAAACGCTCTATAGTTATTACTGAAAATAATTTTGACTCAATGAAAACAACAATTGAACCTTATTTGACATCAACCGAACGCTTTTTATTTAATAGCACTGAGCATAAAGAGAAGTTTTGTAAAGTATTTGGAATTGAGTATTTTGATGATATCTCCCCTGCCCTTGAAGCTGAAATAATGCCTGAAATTAATAAAAATGAAACAGTAGAAATGAATCTTTTTAATAAGCTTGAAACTATTATGAATGCAATTGGAAATAGATCTATTTCCAAAAATAAAGAGAAGTGGGCAAGTGTAATTGATGATCTTGTTGAAGAATATTCAGCCGATGCAGTTTACAATGTTATTCAGTTTCTTTCAGCTCAATCCGATGATGCTATTTTTTGGCTAAAAACCATTACCACACCTACAAAGCTTATTAAACATTTTGAACAGATTGAACAGATTGTTATCGTTGAGCGTAGTGCTATAGAATCCAAAATCCACAATGATCCGGAGATTCAGACGCGGATTGCTTTAATGCGCAAACATGGTGAATCGGAAGCATCCATTACGGATGAAGTCCAAAAGATGGTTAAAGAGAAAATTAAATCCTATGCAAAAAAGGGAAAATAATGCTGATGTGTGAGTCTTTTGATATACTCTATGAAATAGGAGATGAATTTTGAAAAAGACGGTTTCAATCGACATGCAGATAATGAATGAGCTAGAGTTGACACCAACATGGTGGGCGTTTCTTGATTATTTACATGATGTTACATACGGAGAATTTTATGCAAATATTGAAACAAAACAAGTTGCTAAATATCTTGGGTTGAGAGATAAAGATATATCATCGATTGTAAATAATATGGCAAAAAAAGGACTGGTGGCAATATCTTCTGAAAATACTAGTCTAATTCGAACAACGGAAATGTGGCGTAGTGCAGTTAGTTACGGTATTCAAACTGTGCCCCAAACAGAATCATTTCAGCGTCGGGCAAAAGCTGCCACCGCTATTGCGCTGAGCAAGAGTATAAATCCGGAAATCGCAAATATTCCTATTATTAGAAATCAAGAAGAGTTTATTCTCATCGAGAAAAAGCGTGATCTTATTAACACGGGGTCAACAGCTTATACTGAAGAGGCAGATCGTGTAGTTAGGGAGTTTGATTCTCATCGAAAACAAATCCAGCCAACTTTTGATATTAACCTTTGTGAGGGAAGATACTCCAAGAATGCCTATGACGTTATGCGTTTACATCTTTTGGACACAACGCATATTAGGATACCTGAACACTATTTCGCTGCAATCCGCTGGCTCTTTAATTCTAAAGCAAAAGAAGCAGAATTTTGGCGTAAATCGATCAATTCTATTAGTAAGCTGATTCAACACTATGATGCGATTGAGATGGCGGCGATGAGCAATGAAGAAGAGCTTAAAATGAATGCTGAAATTAAGACACGAGTAGAGGTTATGCGTAAGCATGGTTCCAGTGAAGAAGAGATTATTCGTGAAATTAGTAAAATGACAGGAATGAATAAATGAGAAGTGGTGAAAGTATATTCGAACAAGCGGGGAAACTTCTAAAATCACTTAAGATGGATGCAGCTGATGCTTACTCTAACGATGTTGCTATCAGTGTGATTAGAAAATATGGCAGTATCGAACGGGTTTTTGAGGAGCTTGCAAAAAATAAATACGATCGGCTTCGATATACTCCTGAGATTATGCTCACATCAATGATAGATATTGAAGATGATATTCGTAATGTGTCTGAAGAATTGGCGAATAAGCTTCATTCATTACGTTCTATCGTTATGGTTGAATCAAATGTTAAAGGAGTTGATTTTGAGGAGTTGTTTGACAAAATCGATGTAGTTCATTCCCTTTCGCTTTCTGTACGAGAAGCATGGGCAGTCAAGTTTGCTGGTGGTAAAGATTTTATCAAACGACTTAATACCTTTCAAAACGGTGATAAAATTATTGATCTGCTTATGGAGTCCTTACGCCGCGCAGATGAACATATTGCTAACATGAAAGAGGGCAAATCGATAGCATCGACCACCTCTGCATCTATTGCAGGGTTTTTATACAAATAAAGCCCTGCCCTATTCCCTAAGTTTCCTCATCTATAGCAACTATCCATCCGGATGGATAATTTTAAAATTGAAAAGTTTATATTTTTACTTAAATTAGATATTCCACCATACTTAATTTTTTATGATATACTTTTCACAGAGTAAAAAAAACAATTATCCATCCGGATGGATAATTTAAAGAGGCACTAAATGGGTTCAGTAATTTCAATTGTAAATCAAAAAGGTGGTGTTGGAAAAACGACAACCGCACAGGCATTAGCACGAGAACTAGCGAAAACTAAAAAAGTTTTATTAATTGACTTCGATGGACAAGCAACACTGACTGAACTCATGGATCTTTACAATCATTTTGACAATGAATTTATTAAAGAGTATATGCAGACTGAAAGTATAGTAAAAATTTTTGAACGTGCATCGATTGAGCCGTTGGATATTACAGGCATTTTAAAAGATGAAAATGGCAAATCAATTGTTGCAATTAATGAGCTTCATTTCATACCCTCCCCCGGCAATTCTATCGTTGCAGCTGCTGAGAGTGTGAGTGGCGGTAAAGACATGCTTTTAAACAAGTACCTGCAAAAAATTAAAGACGACTATGATTTTGTCATCATTGATGCATTGCCGTCGGTTTCAACGCTATTTAGAAATGTTTTGCTCGCATCAGATACTTTAATAGTTGCTATACAAACTAAAACAAACGCAATTGCAGGGGCTAATGGTTTCTTACAGGTTCTCAATGATGTACTTGAAGATTATGACAAAACCTACAAACATCTCTTCATCTTGCCAACAATGTATAATAAACAACGTCGCGATGACAAAGAGACTTTGGCTGAGATTATGGGCAGTTATATGATATCGTTAAAAACATATTCATCGATCGGAAAAATCCCAACTACTCTTTTGGAAGAGATTCCGGACCGTACTGTTTTTTCAAATGCTCAATCGGTTCGCTATTTTTTGCAAGACTATATTGAGGGTTTTGATACAGGGAAGAGAGATATTTTGCTTTTATTGGAAAACATCTCTAAAGTAATCACCAATAAACTTGAAGTAGGGGAGAGATAAAATGGCAAAACTACCTGCACGTAAAAATATATCCGCTGAAACAACCACAAAAAGAATCGAGGAAGCAGAGGCATTGCGTCAAAGCATCTCCGAGAGTATTGAAAACAAAACAAGCAATACGATTGAAGTAGCTATTGCTTCGATTGCCTCTCCGAAATTTCATGATCGAAGATGGCATGACAAAATGGCGATTGTTGAACTCTCTAAATCGATTGAAGCTGTTGGGCTGATATATCCGGTTGTTTTGCGCAGGGTAGGGGAGGGGTATGAGCGAATCATCGGGTATCGTCGTATTGAAGCCTATAAGATACTTGGCAAAGAAACCATTCCGGCGATCATTTTGGAAAATATCGATGATGACATGGCAATCTTGCTTATGGCTACAGAGAATATGCAAAGAGAGGATATCAGTGTTTACGATGAGACCCTCGCCTTGATTGATTATCTCAAAGTAGCTATCAATGAGAGTCAAGAGGGTATTGAAAAGCTACTCATTCGCTTTAAAAATCATGATGCCGGATCGATCCAATTGAGTGACGAAGAGAAAGAAAAACGTCTTCAAATGAATGAAGTCCTCAAAAAGACAGGAAAAATTGAGATCAGCGGCTTATTAAACCGCCTCACAATGCTCTCTATGCATCCATTGATCAAAGAAGCGCTCAGTGCTAGCAAACTATCTTTTTCGAACGCACAGGTGCTTCAAAAGCTCTCTAAGAACGAAGTAGTCCTCAAAGCTGTGATGAACAGAGTTATTGATGAGAATATGAGCAAGCGTGAAGCGATGAAGCTGATTGCTGAGCATAAAGAAGGGAAAGTCCTCAGCACAGGGGAGGGCGATATGATAGCTAAATGGAAATCATTCAGTAAAATCAGCGGTAAACAAATTGCGAAACTGAGTAAAGCTGATCAAGAGAAGTTGATGGATTGTTTTAGAAAGATTGATGAAATTTTAAATAGTAAATCATGAGATTTGTCAATCAAAATTTAAAAATTAGCAGATTGGTGCTATTATTGCGCTTATTAAGAGAGTTCCATAAGAGAGGAAAATAATGCGACAACCTTTTATGGCATATGAAAACGACAGCGATGGATTCACCACTGGCAATTTACACATCAAAAATGGTATTGACACCATTATGATTGAGGGTTCGTTGCACATCACCAAAGATAAAGAGGGGCTTGAAGCTGCGTTGAAACTCAAACGAGCTGTAAATGCTGCTATCGATGCGCTTAAAAGAGATCGTAATCTGCCAGATTTTTTAGGTCACTAGATTGAGAGTAATTTATGGAAGAGCTAAACCTTTATTCTCAGATTAAAACTGAATCGGCAAAAGGGCGCACCTATGGGGAATGTGTTATGGATGAGATATCAAGCATACGCATGATCGATGGAGAGTTCCGAACTACTTTACATATCAAAGAGAAACCAAAACGGTTGAACCGTGAAGACGCATTGATTTATTACACCCAAAAACTGCGGAATGTTTGGGCGAGAATAGGGTAGCACTACAATCCTATTTTGTCTATAAATTTACCGTTTTTAATAGAATATATTCCCTCAAAATTAGATGAAAATCACCCGTTTAACGCACCAACGTGAGCACCGTCAGCGGCATAATAATTCCAAAGTTGTTCTTTTTGCTTGCGTTTGAGCTGTTTAACTATATATTCTCGTTTCAATGCACTGCTTTTATCCCCACATACTTCGGAATAGACTAATGTAACCGGACGGCGATAACGGGTATATTTAGCCCCCTTTGTAGAGGTATTATGTTCTAGCATCCTCTTTTCGAGGTGGTTAGTAATTCCGGTGTAATAGGTATCATCACTGCATTGGACAATATAGAGACTGTAAAGGATAGAGGTGTTGGACATATTAATTCAAATGATCTTTCTTACATGAACGAAAAAATAGTGAAATGTTTTTCATACAATGAGTATAGCACAAGAAGTTAGTAGGGATATCGAAATTTTTGTTCTTAAAACCAAAATAGTAAATGTTTTTTGCATTTTAAGGTGAGAAGTAATAAACTTCTTTGGTTATCAAATGATATTAAAAATTATAGGAGACTCAATGCACCTTTTTGAACTGACATGCACGGCATATTTTAAAAACGACCTCGATTTTCGTCGTAGTTTTGAGACGATTTCCCATTTTATCACCTATGCGATGATGCGGGGAGGATTGGATGAGAGACATACGAAAAGCGGTTATAAACATTACGTTTTTGGAGGACTGCTTCCCCTCGAAGCTGATAAAGTCTATAAAAAAGGCTCTACCTACCGTTTCATCCTCCGCTCCCCTGATGAGGAGTTTCTCACCGCTCTCTCAACCGCATTACGCCAAAACATCGACCATCCCGATTTTATCGTCGTCGAAACGCATCTGAATAGACGCAAATCTTTTTTTATCACCGAACTCTACAGTGCTACCCCCGTCATCGTCACGAGTGAGGGGAACCTTTTTTGGACGATGGAGAAAAACGGTGATATTATGCAGCTCCAGCGTCAGCTTCACGACAATCTGGAGAAAAAATACCAGAGCTTTTACGGTGAAGAGATCAAAGCACCCCAAAACTTCATCCAGATGATAGAGATAAAAAACCGCGTCCCCCAAAATATCGAGATTCATAAAGAGGGGAAAAAAATCCGCTTTTTTGGCAACAAATTCCGCATCGTCCCCAACGAAGACGAGATGAGTCAAAAATTGGCGTTTACGGCATTGGCGTGCGGATTGGGGGAAAAAAATAGTTATGGCGGCGGGTTTTGTTTGGCTGGGGGGATGAGATGATATATGATTTATTAGAAGTTTTTAAAAAAGAGTACGATAAACCTAATAAAGGTGACAAACTCATTCTTGATAATTATCAGCTAAAAGATGGACTGTATGTTATCGTTAATCAAAAGAATGAGACGGAATATCTCATATATAAAGCTGAAAAACAAATTGAAGACAAAGAACTTTCATTGAAAGATTTAGAGGGGAATAGAGTAAAAAATAGATATTATAATTTAGCAGAAAAAGATTATTACAGCTCTTATTTGAACTCAAACAAATCTTTTTATGATAAAAAAATTCATAATGTAAATTATCTCTCTTTCTTTGTAAAATTGGAAAGTTTTATAAGTAAAGATGAAAAAAAACTTTTGAATTTCGAGGTAATAAAGAAACATTTTGAAGCATTTATTGATTATTCAAAATTTACAAAAAGCGAAGAAAAAGAGATACTGACTAACTATAAAGAAAAGTTTACAAACGAGGAAAGAAAAAGAGAGATTCTGAGCAATAGCGACTTTATTTTAAATAATATTGATAAATTTGTTACTGTCGCTAATGAAAATGGAGTTGTAAATTACATCAAAATTTTCTTTGAAGCACCAATTGAGAAGTACCAAGAAGAGAGTAACTTTTATTATTCAATCAAAATATTTAATGATATTTCATATAGTGTAAAATTTTCTGATAATGTGTATGGTTTGTCTGATTCAAATATGGGATTGAATGCAAAAAAACCGTATCTTGAACACAAAACTAAAAAAACTATAGCACCTTTTATGATTGAGCAAAATAATGCGTTACTTGTAAAAAAGTTTTTTGACTGGCTTAAATATCAAAAATACCAAAATAAATATCCAAATGGAGAGCAGTTTTTTTTAAATCGTGATTATAAAGAGAAAGATATGATTACTGATTTTGATTATTTGCCTATAAAAATTAATAAATTTGATGACTCAATTTATTATAAAAATTATCTACAGGTTTTTGAAAATAAAAATTTGATTGATGATGATACTATTGATTCATTAGGACAATTGGAACAAATTGTAGATGAGATATTTTACAATGACCAGCTAATCTCAAATTATTACGGTGATGTATATAATAAGCTCAATAAAATTTTTGCGAATTTAATATATATCACACGTGATGCTATGGTAAATTATTTTAAAAAGTATGATGAAAGAGCTTTTTACAGTGTATTGCAAAAAAATGGTATTGATTTCGTACTAGAGCATTTAAGGAATGATAGAGAATTAAAAGCCAAAAAAGCTATGAATTTGAAGCTATCGTTGCAGAATTACTATTTTAAACATAAATCAAAAGGAGAACAAGTCATGAATGTAAGTGAGATGCAAAGAACCATCTTTACAAAGTTAGATACAGCTGATTATAGTCTTTTAACAACACAAGAGTTTTTTTATTTGTGTGGGCAGGTTGCAAAGTATTTATTGCTGCAAAGCGAAAAAGAGAAAAAAAATGCTGATATGTTAGAGCCATTTTTAAGGGCAAAGTATGCTCAAAAACTAAAAAAAGAGATAGAGTTTGTATTTTTCAAATATAAACATAAAATCAGTTTAGAGTTTGGTAAAAAGATTAGTAATGCTATGAGTTTGATAATGGCTTATGAAAATGATGAAAAACTGGCTAAAAACATGGATTATTTTTTAATAGGTGCTTTGTCAAAAAATCTATTTTTTATGAAAAAAGAGGAGAATTGATATGACATACTGGCATATGCAACTGCATCCTAATGATAAAGAGTGGGGAAGAGAAAAAGAACTTTTAGAGAAAAAAGCTTTAATTGGTCTTGGTGAATGGGAAGGTGGGCAATCTCAAATTAGCCAATTTGAAAATGAAATGCAGATTGGAGATATAGTTTTAATTAAACGCGGAGCATTGGCAATTGCATTAACGAAAGTCATAGGTGATTTTGAAGAAAATGACAAAGGCAGCATAGATTGGTTCAAGTATAGAAGAAAGGTTGAAGTTTTAGATTATGCCATTAATCACAGATTTGATAGTTTTCCACAACCTAGGGGAACATTACAAAAATCTGTTACACCTAGTAGTGTTACATACAGATATATTAACAACTGGTATAAAATATTATTTCCTGAAATCAATAACTCGGAAGGTATGCAAATATCTAGAATAGAAATAGAAAATCATAAAATGTTTAAAAATTTTAGTATTAGTTTTCAAAAAGATGAGGAGATATTACCAATTGTGATTTTGGCAGGTATAAATGGTTGTGGTAAAACAACTTTATTGGAATATATTGATGATTTTATTGATAAACATTCCAAAATAAAAAGTAATAGTTTCATAAAAATACACTATGTAGAAAATGGAAACAACAAGATTGATAAGATGGAATATCAAAGTTTACTCAATAGTAGTACATCTTTGGAAGAATATTTTAAATTACATATTGAATATCTGCCGACCGATACGCATAAAAATTTAGTCGACATAGAAACTGCTATCAAAGAACACTTAAATAAGTTGGTATGGAATGAAAAAGAATCAGTAGATAACGCTTATAATGATATTAA
>NZ_JBAQPS010000349.1:0-1761 GCF_049305995.1 Sulfuricurvum sp. | reverse complement strand
ACCTACAAACTCCGAGAAGAGCGGATGAAAAAAGGGTACAACTTCCGCTCCAGCGAACTGGAGATGCGAATCGACGAAGAGCAAAATATCGTCTCCACCGAGTTTGCCGTCGAGACCCCATCGCATGCCCTGATCGAAGATTGTATGCTCCTCGCCAACAAAGCGGCGGCATCACTGTACGAGCGGGGAGTGTTTCGTATCCACGAATCCCCTAGCCCGATGAAGCTCCAAAGCCTCTACACCGAGTTGGCGAGTATCGGTATTTTCGTCGAGTCCCAAGGTTCGATCAAAGAGACGATCATGGCGATCCAAGCCGAAGCGGAGCGACGCGATCTCATCAGCGAGGTCGATACCCTCATCATCCGCGCTCAGATGCAGGCACGCTATGCACCCTACAACATGGGACATTTCGGGTTAGGATTTGATCGCTATACCCACTTCACCTCTCCGATCCGCCGTTACAGCGATCTGATCGTCCACCGCCTCCTAAAAGCGATTGCGGCAGGAGATACCGAAGAGGGATCATACGTATTGCGCAACATCGAGTCTCTTTGTACCTCCATCAGTGAAAAAGAGCGCGAAGCGAGCGACATCGAAATCCGATTCCAAGAGCGCAAATTCGCCCGTTGGGCGGCCACCGTGATCGGTCAGGAGTTCAAAGCCCGTATCATGCGCGCCGAAGAGCCGTTCATCGCCGAGATTCACGACACTATCACGGGGGCAAAAGTACAAATTTCCTCACAATTTGGTCTTATGCTCTTCGATGATATCATCGTTAAAATCGAAACCGCCAACCTCGCCACCGCAAAAATCACCGCCTCATTTGTGAGTCGCATCGAAAAGGAATAAACAAATGAGACAAATAGGTATCTTTCAATGGTATTCTGTAGAAAAAGGCTACGGTGTAATATCAACGATAGATTCGACTATTAATATTCAAAACAAGCAAGACAAATCAATTGTCATACAAAAATATAATGAAGTTTTTATTCATATAAATAATTGGATAGATAAAAGCATAATTAATATCGTCAATAATCCATCACCTTTAGTTTTTGATGTTTCATTTGAACTAGGGAAAGTTACAGCCAAGCAATGTCGCTATTTTGACTATTCCAATGAAGATTTTGAACTATTATTTATACTCATGGTTCAATATAATGGAAAATTGATATTTACACCAAAAAATAATTATAAATCAATCAATTTAATAGATACTATTTTAAAATACGATCCTACCTATTCTGAATGTTTTGATCATATTTTAGAAAATAAAATTTCACAAGCAAGTAACGTTGATTTTATTAACTTCATAGATATGCTCTATCAATATTTTAATAAAGATGATACAAAGATAAATTTAATTAGACGAAGTGCTTTGACACGTGCACAGGAATCATCAGATGATTCTTTCGTCTTTGGATTATGGGAAAAAGGTTTTCTTAATGACAATGATTTGACATTGGAGACAATCAAAAACAATATCCAAAAAATCAACTTCATTTTATTTAAAAAATTAACATCACATCCAGATGTGATAGATATTTTCAAAGCACTATTAGAAGAAAATAATTCCGAATTGATTTATAAGTTAATCAATTATGGATTGACAATAGATGCTTTGGTGGCATATACCGAAATGAAAGTCCAAAGTATTGTTACAAAAGTTGAATCACAAAATATTCTTGCTGAAGCTAGTAAACTTCTGAATGTGGCAAATAATCAATCAATAATAAATGAAATAATCAATAAAGAATTAGC
>NZ_JBAQPS010000348.1:0-5471 GCF_049305995.1 Sulfuricurvum sp. | reverse complement strand
GGATTGCAACCATTATCGGGGATGCTTCCATTATCGGAGCTTATGGAGCAACTTTTTCTCAAAATAACATCTTTATTTTTGGCTATGTAGCCTATATATATCTACTTTTATTGATGCTTCCCCTTTTTTATTGGTACCGATACGATGGAGAAATTCAAAAACGCCTTGAGATGGGAGGTGTTTTTACCCTTTTATTCTTCACACTCCTCTTTTTTCAAGCAATCGTTGTAGAAGGGATGTATCGAGGTGCTTTTGGTGGAACTATTGTCGATTTCCTCTCTATTTATATTGGTGCATTCGGATTATGGACTTTATGGCTTATGATGGTAGCAATTTCTGTGATTCTTGTAATGGAACAAAGTTTATCAGAACTTGCGCAACCAATCAAAGAGTACATGGACAAACCTCTAACCACCCCGAAACCTTCTCAAACATCAACAGTTGATAAAACGACTCCTATTATCGAAGAATCATCGTATCGTTTTGAAGAAAATAGTTTTTCAGATCCGTATGTACCAATCGAAGAGAACCTTTTTGATCCATATCAAGAGGCTTTTGCCCCTGCACCGGTACAACCTACACTCTTTACGAAAAGCCCTTTGCAAGATTCAACCATCTTGGATACACCTACACAACAAGAGAGTGCACCTAAAGATTCTACCATACTCAGCATGGCAAAAAAAGTAAAAGAGTCTAAGCAACATGCCCTTGTCGTCGATGAGCTCGAAGAGAACAAAATCCTTTTAGACCAAATCGATAAAGGGATCAGTGAGAAACCGAAAAACTTTAAACTCCCTCCTGTTGATTTTTTTCAAAACCCTCCTAAAAAACAAACCTTGGTCGATGAAGCGGAGCTCGATGATAAGATTCGTGATCTCATCGAAAAATTGGGCCATTTCAATATCGATGGGGATGTCGTACGAACTTATGCAGGACCTGTCGTATCGACGTTTGAGTTTAAACCCGCCGCCAATATCAAAGTCTCTAAGATTTTAGGATTGCAAGATGATCTCGCGATGGCACTTAAAGCCCAAACCATTCGTATTCAAGCCCCAATTCCCGGAAAAGACGTGGTGGGGATAGAAATACCAAACAAAACTGTCGAAACAATCTATCTGCGCGAAATGTTAGAGAGTAAACTGTTCCAAGAGGCGGCATCACCGCTTACCCTTATTTTAGGGAAAGACATCGTCGGAAAACCGTTTATTACCGATTTAAAAAAGCTCCCTCATCTCCTCATTGCCGGAACTACGGGAAGCGGAAAAAGTGTCGGGATCAACTCGATGATTTTGAGTTTGCTCTATAAAAACTCACCCGATCAGCTCAAACTGCTGATGATTGATCCGAAAATGTTGGAATTTTCGATCTACAATGATATTCCCCACTTGCTCACTCCGGTTATCACCAAACCCAAAGAGGCGATTTCAGCACTCAACAACATGGTGTATGAGATGGAGCGTCGTTATCAACTGATGAGCGAAACCCGTACTAAAAATATCGAAAACTATAATGACAAGGCAAAAGTAGAAAAACGCGATCCCCTCCCCTATATAGTTGTCATAATCGATGAATTAGCCGATTTGATGATGACCAGCGGTAAAGATGTCGAATACTCCATCGCAAGGTTAGCTCAAATGGCACGTGCCAGTGGTATTCATCTCATCGTAGCGACTCAACGCCCGAGTGTCGATGTCGTAACAGGTCTCATCAAGGCTAACTTGCCGTCGCGTATCAGTTACAAAGTGGGGCAAAAGATCGACAGTAAAATCATTCTCGATGGGATGGGAGCCGAATCGCTCCTCGGTCGAGGCGACATGCTCTTTACCCCTCCGGGGATGAGCGGTCTTGTCCGTCTCCATGCCCCATGGAGTACTGAAGTGGAGATCGAAAAAGTGGTCGATTTTCTCAAAGCGCAACGTGAACCTGAATACGACCGCAAATTTTTACGTGATAAAGAGGATGTTCCAAAATCTGAGGGAGGCAACGGAAATGATGAAGAGACCGATGAACTCTATGAGGAAGCTAAAAATATTATACTGAGTGAACAAAAAACTTCTATCAGCTATTTACAACGACGACTTCAAATCGGTTATAACCGCTCAGCTCGCCTTATCGAGCAGCTTGAAAATAACGGTATCCTCTCTTCTCCCAATGCCAAAGGGAATCGAGATATCATCATAAACGACCCTTTTTAATCCTCCTATGTGAGGGTTCTCTAGCTAAACACCCAACTGTAACTTTTTCTCTCATTTCTCCCTCGTGTCAACATCTAATTATTCTTTAGTAAATTTATTTTATGTTACTATTATACTCATAAATATGGCGAATAAACAAAAGAAATGAGTATTTTAGTAACACATGAAGAAATCTGTTTTTTTCTTCTGATATAATCATTCAAAATTAACTGGCACAGGAGTCACTATGGCTTTTATGGACGAATACAAAGCACATGTAGCGGAACGCGCAGCACAGGGAATCCCACCATTCCCACTTACCAAAGAACAAGTTACTTCTCTTGTTGAACTCATTACAAGCGAAAGTTCTAAAAACGATGAATTAGTCACTATGTTGGCAGAACGTGTCAATCCGGGTGTTGATGACGGTGCTCATGTTAAAGCGGCATTTTTGCACCAAGTCGTCCAAGGGGAAGTAAAAGCATTCTTGGCAAACAACAATGATATTAACAGTGACGATCACAAAAAATCGGCAATCAAAATCCTCGGTAAAATGGTAGGAGGTTACAATGTTAAACCTCTCATCGATGCTCTAAGCAACGATGCTATCGCCAATGAAGCAGCACATGAACTCAAACATACCCTTTTGGTATACGATGCGTTTAATGACATCGTTGAGCTTTCAAAAACCAATAAATACGCTGCGGAAGTTCTCCAATCATGGGCAGATGCAGAGTGGTTTACAAGCAAAAAAACGTTGGCTGAAAAATTCAGTGTTGTTGTTTTCAAATTTCCTGGTGAAACCAATACGGATGACCTCTCTCCTGCGAGCGCGGCATTTACCCGTTCTGATATCCCGCTTCATGCAACAACGATGCTTAGCGCTAAAATGCCTGAAGGTATCGCTAAAATCGCTGAACTCAAAGAAAAAGGGATGCAAATCGCTTATGTCGGTGACGTTGTCGGAACAGGTTCTAGCCGTAAATCAGCTGCAAACTCCGTTCAATGGCACATGGGTGATGATATCCCAGGGATCCCGAACAAACGTACGGGTGGAGTTGTTATCGGTAGCATTATCGCTCCGATCTTCTTCGCAACGTGTGAAGATTCCGGCGCACTCCCAATCGAAGCCGATGTATCTGCTATGGAAACAGGCGATGTACTCGATATCGATACAAAAGCGGGTACCATCACAAAAGGTGGTGCAGTCATCGCTAACTTCTCCCTTCGTCCAAATACTATCGAAGACGAAGTACGTGCAGGTGGACGTATCCCTCTTATTATCGGTCGCGGTTTGACAGCTAAAGCACGTACAGCACTTGGACTGGCACCTGCTACCATTTTCGCAACCCCTATCCAACCAGCCGATACCGGCAAAGGATACACCCTTGCGCAAAAAATGGTAGGTAAGGCATGTGGCATGGAGGGTGTACGCCCTGGTATGTACTGTGAGCCGATCACCAGCACGGTAGGAAGCCAAGATACCACTGGACCGATGACACGTGATGAGATCAAAGAGCTCTCAGCTCTTGGTTTCTCAGCGGATTTCGTTCTTCAGTCGTTCTGCCATACTGCGGCATATCCGAAACCTTCCGATGTGAAATTACACGCAACATTGCCTGCATTCATCAGCTCACGCAGCGGTGTTGCTCTTCGCCCGGCAGATGGTGTTATCCACTCATGGTTAAACCGTATGGTTCTTCCTGATACTGTAGGTACAGGTGGCGATAGCCATACCCGTTTCCCAATCGGTGTGAGTTTCCCTGCGGGGTCAGGTCTCGTAGCGTTCGCGGGTGTTACGGGTGCTATGCCGCTTGAGATGCCGGAATCGGTTTTGGTTCGTTTCAAAGGTGAAATGCAACCGGGTATCACGCTTCGTGACTTGGTTAATGCTATCCCTTACTATGCGATCAAAGCGGGTCTTTTGACGGTAGAGAAAAAAGGTAAGAAAAACATCTTCAACGGACGTGTATTGGAGATCGAAGGTCTTCCAAATATGAAAGTTGAACAAGCGTTCGAGCTTTCCGATGCATCAGCTGAGCGTTCTGCAGCGGCATGTACCGTTCGCCTTAACAAAGAGCCGGTCATCGAGTACCTAAAATCAAACGTTACGTTGATCGAAGCGATGGTAGCCGATGGGTATGAAGATGCTCGTACACTACAACGTCGTGCGGACAAAATGAAAGAGTGGTTAGATGCTCCTACGTTGATGGAACCGGATGCAGATGCGGAATACGCAGCGATTATCGAAATCGACCTTAACGACGTTAAAGAGCCGATTTTGGCATGTCCGAATGATCCTGATAATGTTAAATTGCTCAGCGACGTTGCGGGAACTGAAATCAACGAAGTATTCCTCGGAAGCTGTATGACCAACATCGGACATTACCGTGCGGCGGGTGAAGTAATGCGCGGCGAAGGCAAAATCGCGGTTGAGAAATTCTGGATCGTACCACCGACCCGTATGGATGAGCAACAACTCATCAACGAAGGTTACTATGACGTGTACAAAGCGATCGCGGCACAAACGGAAGTTCCGGGATGTTCACTCTGTATGGGTAACCAAGCGAGTTCACGCGAAGGCTCAACTGTATTCTCGACATCAACTCGTAACTTTGACAACCGTTTAGGTAAAGGGACTCAAGTCTATCTCGGTTCTGCTGAGCTTGCATCGGTGTGTGCTAAACTCGGACGTATCCCAACGGTAGCTGAATACATGAGTATCGTTCCTGAAAAATTGGCAGGAAAAGCAGATCAAGTGTATAAATATCTCAACTTTAATGAGATTTCATCGTATGCACTTCAAGCGCGTAATGTTGCTGAAGAGAAATACGGCGTCACTATTAAAGCGGTATAATCAACCCCTCGTAAACTCCCCTTTTCAGGGGGATTCTTCAACTATGCTATAATCTCTTTATCTAACCATAAAGCGACACAATGTCCACCTTCGACACATTAGCATTACGCACTCCCTTAAAAGAGACCCTAAAACGACTAGAATTCACTAAAATGACCTCTATCCAATCCACTGCACTCCCTGTCATCTTACAAAAAAAAGATTGTATAGCCCAAGCGGCCACAGGAAGCGGAAAAACATTGGCATTCGGTCTTGGAATTTTGGATCAAATCAACCAAAAAATGTTCGGTACCCAATCACTCATCCTCTGCCCTACCCGTGAGCTCGCGGAGCAGGTAGCAAAAGTGATCCGTTCCCTCGCCTCTGAAATAGGCAATATTAAAGTGCTCACCCTCTGCGGCGGTGTACCCATGAAAGGGCAAATTCACTCTCTCAAACAT
>NZ_JBAQPS010000347.1:0-2383 GCF_049305995.1 Sulfuricurvum sp. | reverse complement strand
GAAATTAATCGAGCGAAAAGAGATAATCAATATCTTGCATTTATGATGATAGATGTCGATTTTTTTAAACAATACAATGATATTTATGGTCATTTGAATGGGGATGATGTTTTAACTAATATATCCCATGTCATAAAAAAGCATTTTAGTCGAGCCAGTGAATTTTGTTTTCGATTAGGAGGCGAAGAATTTGGGATAATAAGCACTATCAACTCAATCAGTGATTTTGCTCAACAGGCTGAACAATTACGTATTTTTATTGAAGAATTACATATCGAACATGATGGGAGTCTTATTTCATCTTTTGTCACTATATCGGCTGGAATAGTGATTGGTAATGAGTCTGATACAGCTGAATCACTTTATAGCAAAGCTGATCAAGAACTTTACAAAGCAAAAAATACTGGACGTAATCGTATTTGTATATATTGAAATTACGGTACCTAAAATGGAATCAATAATCCTGAAAACGGTAGAATAGATGCAATAAGTTTTTATAATAATCAATATGTTCACTAAAGAGGTAGCCATGCGCATTGTTATCGTAGGAGGCGGGATTGCCGCTGTCTATATCGCCAATTCTCTGATGGAGAGTGCCCCAGAGATGGATGTGGTGATTGTATCGGATGAGAAACATCCCCCGTATGATCGTATTCATTTATGTAAACTGGTGGAAGATTGCAACTGCGTGGATTCGATAGAGTTGGAACTTCACCCAAAAGTAAAACTGGAACTGGATCAAAAAATCATCTCGATTGATCCTGCTCAAAAACGGGTTTTCAGTGAACATGCCGCATTTCATTACGATAAACTGATTATTGCGACGGGTTCGGTGCCCAAATCGCTCTTTGATATTTCAGGGATTCAAAATGCGGCAACGTTTCGAAGCCAGAGCGATTGCGAAGCGATTGCGCAGGGGATGGTGGGTCGTAATGTGATCATCGTCGGGGCAGGGCCTATCGCACTGGAGCTTCTTGATACACTCATGCGTAGTGATGCCCCTCAAAGTATTATCCTGCTTGTGCGAAAAAATTATCTCTATTCTGAGGTAATCAGCCGTGAGGGGTTGGCACTGATTCAGGGGATTTTCGAAGCGGACAGCCGAGTTAACATCCGATTTGGCGATCAAATAGTGGATAAAGAGGTTGAGGGAAATGTTATCACCAAGGTCGTGACCAAACATGGGGAAATCGATAATCCATTCATCATTTTCGGTGTAGGGATCGATCCAAACATCCCTTATGCGCGTGACGTGCTCGAATGTGACAAGGGTGTTTTGGTAAATGAGAGGATGTGTACCTCCGATGAGAATATCTACTGCGTCGGCGAAGCGGCACAGCTACGTGATGGAGGATTTATCGCAGGACGGGTCAAAGAGTGCACGATCCAAGCCGATGTCGCTATCGCGAATCTCCTAGGGACGGAGAGTAAAATATTTAAAGAAGAGGTATCCATCGATGGGCTCAAAGTGGGATCATTTTTGTTCGCCGATGTCACCGCGACCGATTTCAACCCCAAAGATAGTGAGAACGAAACAATTCTGATCACCCATGGGAATCGGATCGATCAGTATATTGTCAATAATGACAGGCTGAAACGCTTTATCGGGATCAACACGAATATCGATCTCCTAGCTCTCAAACGGTTGATCGAAACCGATGCACCGATTGATGCGGCCTATCTCTACTCGAACCGTTTGATGTCCGAATACGGGAAACTTGTCTGCAGCTGTGAGGGGGTGCATGAACTGGAGTTGGTCGAGATTATCAAAGAGAATGCGGTGACGTCGTTCGCTGAGCTCAAAGAACACTCAAAAGCGGGACGTACCTGCGGACGGTGCAAGCAGGATATTTGTGCGATTATCTCTGCAACCCCTGTCGATCCTGAGGAAGCGGCGCGGCTCCGCCAAGAGCGCTTTGATGCAGCGCAGGCGGCGGAGTTGGAAAAAGTGCGCGCACGGATCGAAAAATACAATCGTCTTCACCCGAAAAATCAGCTGAGTGCCGATAACTTTCACGAAGCGTTAGAATCGTTCGAGATGAGTCGCGAGTTTAACCGCTGGGTCTCCATGATCACCGCGTCGATGCATCTGCATCCGAAGTTTGAAGAGGTGGTAGAAGAGGGGGTGACGCAACTCAACAAAATCCCGATCATTTGGCTCGAACTCTCTGATTGTACAGGTAATTCGGAGGCGTTTATTAAAACCTCCCACCCCAAAGTGGACGATCTGATCCTCAAATACATCTCGCTTGATTATCATGAGCTGTTGATGGCGGCTTCGGGGGATCAATCGGAGTCTGCTCTGGAGAGCATACTTCATAACGACAGCGGTAAATATGTCTTGATCGTCGAGGGGGCGGTTCCGCTGGGGATGGATGGCAAG
>NZ_JBAQPS010000346.1:0-5424 GCF_049305995.1 Sulfuricurvum sp. | reverse complement strand
CATAGTAAACCATGCTTTGAGCATTTTTTTAACGTGTTCGTCCGAAAAATATAGCATATCTTTTCTTAAGAGGAAGCTTAAGAGACTCTGCGGTAAAATTACTTTATGTTCAAGGAGTTATTGTGCGAGTTTTAACGGGTATTCAACCATCAGGCGATTTACATATTGGAAACTATTTCGGTTCGATCAAAGCAATGATCGAATCTCAAAACGATCATGAGGTGTTTGCGTTTATCGCCAATTATCATGCGATGAGTTCACTCAGCGACGGCGCGCGCCTTTCTCAACTCACGATGCAGGCGGCAACAGATTTTTTAGCGTTGGGGATGGATCCTCAAAAAAGTACCTTTTGGGTACAGTCGGATGTGAAAGAGGTTCTCGAACTCTACTGGGTGCTATCAGGCTTTACACCGATGGGACTTCTGGAGCGGGCGCACAGCTATAAAGATAAAGTGGCGAAAGGGATTGCGAGCAATCACAGTCTTTTTTCGTACCCTGTCCTCATGGCGGCTGATATCTTGTTATTCGGCTCTGAGGTGGTTCCGGTCGGGAAAGATCAGATTCAGCACGTTGAGATCGCTCGCGATATCGCGATCAAGTTTAACAATCAATACGGTGATATCTTCACCATCCCTGAATTTCGTGTGGATGAGAACGTTGCTACTGTTCCGGGGATCGATGGGCAAAAGATGTCAAAGAGTTATGGGAATACGATCCCGATTTTCAGCGAAGAGAAAATGCAGTCCAAGATTATCAAAAAGATTGTGACTGAAGCGGTACCGATGGAAGACCCGAAAGAATTTGAGGGGTGTAATGTTTATAATATCGCTAAACTCTTTTTGGATTATGAAGAGTGTTCAGCACTTCAGGAACGGTATAAAAAAGGGGGAGAAGGGCACGGGCACTTCAAACTCTATGCGCATGATGTGATTTGGGAATACTTCCGTCCCTATCGTGAATGTCGTGAGCATTTCGAAAACAATCAAGACGAAGTGCGTGAGCTTTTGAAACTCGGTGCGGCAAAAGCGAGTGCTCAGGCGCAACCGATTATGGAGAAAGTTCGTTCGGTTACGGGGATTACGTACTAAAGGAAAATATTATGAAAAATTACATTATCAAACAAATCGCCGATTCGGCAGCGACCAAGCAAGCTATTTTAGAAAATGAACCGCTTTTGGACATGATCGTCACCGTTGCGCAAGCGTGTGTGGAAGTTTATCGACACGGGAAAAAGACAATGTTAGCGGGTAACGGCGGTTCAGCGGCCGATGCACAGCACATTGCGGCGGAACTGGTGGGGCGTTACGGGTTTGATCGCCCCTCGATCCCATCGTTGGCACTAACCACCGATACCTCCAGCCTTACGGCAATCGGAAACGATTACGGCTATGACAAAGTGTTTTCCCGTCAGTTAGAGGGGATGGCGCAAGAGGGGGATCTTTTTATTGGTATCTCAACCTCGGGTAATTCGCAAAATATCATTAATGCTTTTGAATCGGCGAAAGATCGCGGTGTAACCACGGTGGCACTTGTGGGACGTGACGGCGGGAAAATGGCGGCAATGGCCGATTTCGCGATTGTCATTCCCTCAAACGCAACCCCGCGTATCCAAGAGTCCCATATTTTAATCGGGCACATCCTCTGCGATATCATCGAAAAAGAGCTTTTCGGCGGCGGAGTAGCGTAAGGTGAACAAAGCCCTGTTTCTAGACCGTGACGGCGTTGTGAATGTCGAGAAAAACTATCTCCATAAGATCGAAGATTTTGAACTTATGGATGGAATAGTAGAGGTATGTCGTACGTATGTGGAGCAAGGATATCTCATTATTATCGTCACCAATCAATCGGGGATTTCACGTGGCTATTACACTGAGGAAGATTTCGCTCACCTGAGTCGATGGATGGTGGAACATTTTAAAGAGCTTGGTGTTACGATTACCCATATTTATCATTGCCCTCATCATGAGAGTATTGATGGACTCTGTGAGTGTCGTAAGCCTGAACCTGGGATGTTTTTAGAGGCTCGAAAAGAGTATGATTTGGATATGGAGCATTCGGTGATGATCGGAGACAATGAGCGGGATATTGAAGCGTCTCTCAAAGCGGGGGTCGGGATGAATATTCTCCTAAGTAGAGAAGCTCTCTCTTCACAAGCGGATCGTATTATTCAGACATTAGGGGAGTTACTTTAGTGCTTATCATCAATACGGGCGGGACATTTAATAAACGGTATGATCCGATCACGGGAGAGCTGTTTGTCCCCAGCGACAATAGTGCTGTTGAAGCGGTTATGGCTGTGTTGGCTGAAGAGGTGCAGGTTGATGGGATCTTGTATAAAGATTCACTAGAGATGGATGATGCGGATCGAACAGTGCTTTGTGAGACGATTAGACGATGCACTGAGGATAGTGTTATTGTCGTACACGGTACCGATACGATGGAGTTAAGTGCCGAAGCGGTCGCTGGGATGAATCTTAAAAAAACCGTTATCTTTACGGGTGCGATGGTTCCCTTTAGTATTGATCCGCTCGAAGCAACAGCAAATCTGGCTATGGCGATAGGGTTTGCTATCCGTTCATGCAGTGGTGTTTATATCGTTATGCAAGGGGTTTGCGGGCAATATAATCATGTACGAAAAAATCGAGTACTTGGGAAGTTCGAATATGTCTAAAGTTAAATGCGATCACTGTCATCTGGAATTTAGCGATGATGTGATGATCCACGATGGGGAGTATCGCTTTTGCTGTAACGGGTGTCGCGGTATTTTTCACCTCCTCAAAGATGAAGGGTTGGAGAGCTTTTATAGCAAAATGGGGGATACGACGCTAGCCCCTCCCACTGAGCAGTTCGAAGCGAGTACGAACTTCGATACCCCTGCCTTTCATGAGCGGTTTGTAACGACAACGAAAGAGGGGCTTTCGCAAGTCTCGCTGGTCATAGAGGGGATACACTGCGCCGCGTGTGTCTGGCTCAATGAGAAAGCACTTCATAAAATGGACGGCGTGATCGAAGCCCATATCAACTATACGAACAACAAAGCACGTATCACATGGAATCCGCAAACTCTGCAACTCTCAGCTATCATCGATATGATCCGCGCCATCGGTTATAACGCATTTCCTTATGATGCCTCGCTCCAAGAGATTCGAGCCAACAAAGAGCGTAAAGAATATTATCTCCGGATGGCAGTGGCGACGTTCGCGACGATGAATATGATGTGGATCGCCGTGGCTCAATATGCAGGGTATTTTAGCGGGATTACCCAAGAGATCAAAACGATTCTCAACATTGCCGAGTGGGTGTTGGCGACTCCGGTATTGTTTTACAGTGGATGGATATTTTACCGTGGTGCCTACTATGGACTTCGAAATAAATCGATTACGATGGATTTACTTGTCGTTACGGGTTCGAGCTTGGCGTATCTTTATTCTATCTATATCACCGTCTTTGAAAAAGGGGAGGCCTATTTCGATTCGGTGGCGATGATTATCACGTTTGTTCTTTTCGGGAAGTTTCTCGAAGTCCTTAGTCGTAAAAATGCGGCGGATACCCTCGACATCATCGGCAAACATATTCCGCGTGAAGTGAGTATCGTGGATGGGGAATCGATCCGCTCCGTCGATGTGAATGAGGTCAAAGAGGGTGACGTGATTGTGATCCGAAGCGGTGAACGTTCAGCGATTGACGGCGAAGTTATTTCGGGAGAAGGGAGTTTTGATGAATCTAACCTCACGGGAGAATCGGAGCCGATATTTAAACGGATCGGGGACAAAATTATCAGCGGAACAACGAGCATCGATGCGCTGATCCATTATCGTGCGACCAAAGATTTCGCCCACTCGACCCTCTCTAATCTTGTGAATTTACTCGAAAACGCGATGGCGCAAAAACCCTCCATCGAGCAGTTGGCGAATCGCCTCTCTCAACACTTCTCTTCCACAATTCTCTTTTTAGCGATTGCTACATTTTGGACATGGTATTTTTGGCCGCACAGCTTTGATCGCTCCCTCATGGTGGGAATCTCAGTTATTATCATTGCTTGTCCGTGTGCGCTCGCACTGGCAACTCCGGTGGCGACTTTGGTAGGGTTGGCATTGGGTGCTAAGCGGGGGATTTTGTTTAAATCGGCGGCGCAGATCGAGACGATGGCAAAGGCGACTATGGTGGTACTCGATAAAACGGGAACGATTACGATGGGGCGTCCTGAAGTGGTCTATGCCACGATTCATGAGCCTTTTGATACGGGAGCATTACATACACTCGTCTCCTCCTCCAAGCATCCCATTAGTCGTGGGGTGATGGAGTATTTGGATCGCACGGAAGCGTCTATAGATGCGAGTAGCATTGAAGAATCACGCGAAATTCCTGCTCGCGGAATGGTTGGACGACATAACGGTAATATGATCGCAGGTGGGAATGCCCTGTTGATGGAAGAGTTGGGACTATCGGTCGATACCGTGAGTGATAAAAGCCTTTTTTACTATGCGGTTGATAACAGACTGGTTGCGACCTATGAATTACGTGATTTGCCAAAAGAGAAAGCGTACGAATCAATTGCGGCATTGAAAGCTTCTAATTTACGAGTGGTGATGCTTACGGGGGATCATGAGGCGGCAGCTGTGAGGGTTGCACACGAGGTTGGGATCGATGAGGTGCACGCCCATCTAGCTCCAGAGGGGAAAGCGGCATTTATCGAGTCGGCTCATAGCGAGGGGCATATCGTTGTGATGGCAGGGGATGGGGTAAATGATCTCCTAGCGCTTGCGGCAGCGGATATCGCTATCGCGATGGGAAATGGGAGTGACATTGCCATCGAGGTGAGTGATGTGGTGTTGATGAACGATTCGCTCGTCTCCCTCTCGGAAGCATTTGCGATCAGCCGAAAAACCTATGGACTGATAAAACA
The DNA here is from genome assembly GCF_049305995.1 of Sulfuricurvum sp. Taxonomy (GTDB): domain Bacteria; phylum Campylobacterota; class Campylobacteria; order Campylobacterales; family Sulfurimonadaceae; genus Sulfuricurvum. The sequence continues at coordinate 518 of NZ_JBAQPS010000346.1, read as the reverse complement.
AAATCTCGGCATTTCACTCGTGTATAATTCGATTACGATTCCACTGGCGATGATGGGGTATGTGATCCCGCTGATCGCGGCGATTTCGATGTCGTTTAGTTCGCTTCTCGTTGTTGGAAACTCGATGCGGGTACGATGGTTGTATAAATAAAAGGTAGGTAATTATGGATAGTTGGGTAATCGCAATGATGTTGGGCGCATCACTGTTTTTAGGTGCTGTGGCATTAACTGCCTTTTTATGGGGAATCAAAAACGGTCAATTTGATGATGAGAAAAAAATGATGAATCAAGTACAGTATGACGATGAAGCGGAACTCAACGATGCGGCAAATCAACAGCGTAAAAAAGAGTCTTTAAATAAAGAAAGCTATAAACCTGAATGAAATTTATCGAACCCTTTTAAAGGGTATCGATTTTTTTGATTTCTTCATCAAAAAACTGCTCTAACAATTTTTTTTCTTCCGGTGTTAGGAGAGCTTTTTCATGCATTATGAGATATTCTTGTTTGGGCATCCGAT
>NZ_JBAQPS010000345.1:0-5769 GCF_049305995.1 Sulfuricurvum sp. | reverse complement strand
GCAAAATAGTTTACATATAATACAAGAGTGGCTTCGTGAACTTGGAGTTAAAGCATACGATGTCAAAAAGAAAAAAGGAGAGCTGAAATATGTTCTCCTCACCCGAAGTAAATTCAATGGCTCTATGATGCTCCGTTTTGTCCTTCGATCTCACGGGATACTCACTCGATTGCAAAACGCTTTGGATGATTTGATGACCCGCTCTCCTGAACTCAAAGTAGTGACGGCCAACATACAGCCGGTACACATGGCAATTTTAGAAGGGGATGAGGAGATATTTTTAACTGAGCAACACCGTCTTGAAGAGCGGTTTAACGGTATCCCCCTCTTTATCCGTCCGAAAAGCTTTTTCCAAACCAATCCCGAAGTGGCCGAAAAGCTCTATCGCACTGCGAGTGAGTGGGCAGGTGAGAGTAAACCGAAAATCCTGTGGGATCTCTTTTGCGGAGTAGGGGGATTTGCATTGCATTGTGCCGCGCCGGATCGTCATATCGTCGGTATTGAGATCGAGCCTGAGGCGATAGAGTGCGCTCGTGATTCGGCGGCACAGTTGGAGATGAAAACCCTCCGTTTCGAATCTCTCGATGCGGCGACATTTAGTGCAGCGGCGGGAGAGAAGCCTGATGTGATTATCGTCAATCCTCCGAGGCGTGGTCTGGGTGAGCAGATATGCAAATGGCTGATGCGTGTGGGAACGGAACGGATACTGTATTCGAGTTGTAATGCGGTGAGTTTAGCCAAAGATCTTGAGATCCTCCGTGGATACACACTCAACAGAGTTCAGCTTTTTGATATGTTCCCCCACACCGCCCACTATGAAGTGCTCATTGAATTAACGCGAAAGGAATAAAATCCCTTTCGCTACGCTAACGCTGAGTTTTCCTCGGCGGAAAGCCCACGCGCAGTAAACCGCGCTTCGTTTATCTATATAACTGCCCGAAGAGATCGAGGTGGGTGAGATAGAGTCTGACCTCAAATTCGAGCTGGTGATAGGCAGGTTCGATATGGGTGCAGAGTTTATAAAACGCTTTGTTGTGCTCTTTTTCTTTGAGATGGGAAAGCTCATGGGTTACGATCATTTGTAGAAACGGTTCAGGGGCATTTTTAAAAAGATTCGAAATTCGGATCTCGTTTTTCGCTTTCAGTTTTCCTCCTTGAACCCGTGAGACAAAGGTATGAGTTCCAAGAGCCGATTGTAAATCCCGTATTTTGGTATCATAGAGTACTTTTGAGATGGGTGATGCATTGCGCAGGTGGGCATTTTTGATCTCTATCACATACTCATAGAGACTTTTATCGGTATTGTAAATATGGGTATCGGGGTATTTGAGTAAAAGACGCTCGCCCAAGGTCTGATTTTCGATCAGATTTTGGACTTGTGTACGGATCTCATGAGGGTAGTGGGCTAAATATTTAAGCGATTGCATACGTAATTGTAGTATAGTTTAATTGAACTTCCTATTTCTTATTTACCCTTGATAAGTATAACTATTTTGAAATAAGGATATTATGCAATCCATTCATGGTTCTTGTCCCATTTTTGAACCCATTCGATCATTTCATCTGAAGGCATCGGACGCGCGATTCCATACCCTTGTGCTAAATCACATCCTAGTAAAAGTAGTTGTTTGCCATGTTCATAGGTTTCAACACCTTCCGCAAGGACCTCTCGATTGAAAGCTTTAGCTAAACTAATAATCCCTTCTAATATTGCCAAGTCATCACGATTATTGAGCATATCACGAACAAAACTTTGATCGATTTTTAACGTTCTAACAGGAAGCTTTTTTAAATAGGTAAGCGATGAATATCCTGTACCAAAATCATCTAAAGAAAAATAGATTTCCATTATCTTACATTTTTCAATAATTTGAGAAGCTTGATTGACATCTTCTAAAGCACTGGTCTCAAGTATTTCGATTTCGAGTAATGTAGTGTCAAAGTTTTTATATTCGGAAAGAATTGCATTGAGCCGCTGAAAAAAATCTCCTTGCAATAACTGTCGAGCTCCGACATTAACACTCACCGGTAGATTAAGACCTTGTATTTTCCATCGTTCAATTTGAGAAATAGCTTCCTTGATTACCCATTCGCCGACTTCAATAGCCAGCGGATGATTTTCAATAATAGGGAGAAACTCCAGTGGAGGAATTAACCCTTTTTCTGGATGTTGCCAACGTATAAGTGCTTCAGCACCAATAAGTTCACCGGTATGCATATTAACTTTAGGCTGATAGTGAAGAACAAACTCATTATTTACTAGAGCAAGGTGGAGGCGTTCTAACTTTTCATGTCTTGTGCGTATCGTACGGTCATCTTCCGAATCAAAAATATGGTAGCGTTTTTTACCTGCTTGTTTAGCTTCATACATGGCTTGATCAGCTTGACGAACCAGCTGATCAGCATCTACATCATTATTTTGTGGATAAAAAGTTACCCCTATACTCGCTGAAACTTGCACTAAAACATTATCTAGCTCTATTGTTTGACTTGCAGCATCTAAAAGTCTTTTTATAATGGGAGAAGCTGCAAAAATATCAGCCATATTTCGAAGAATCACAACAAATTCGTCCCCACCTAATCGTGAGAGAGTATCCCCTTCACGAAGAGTCTGTTTCATTTTTAATGAAAGTGCTATAAGAAGTTTATCCCCCACATCATGACCATACTGGTCATTGACCTCTTTAAAACCATCTAGATCAATATAAAGAACGGCTATCTGCTCATTTCGTCGTACAGCTTGAAACATGACGTGTCTTAACATGTCTGAATTTAAAACACGATTAGGCAAGCCTGTAAGTGTATCATAATGGGCTATGCGTTCAAGTTGTTGTTCGTGTTCCTTTTCAGAAGTTATATCAGAAAAAAGTCCCACATAATTTTGTATATTTCCTTTTGAATCTAGAATAGAAGTGATCGTGAGCATCTCAGCATATAATTCGCCGTTCTTGCGTCGATTCCAAAGTTCGCCATACCAATAACCTTTTTCACTCAAAGCATTCCACATAGCAGAATAAAACTCTTTACTTTGCAGTTTGGAGCTTAATATGCGTGGATTTTGACCAATAATTTCATCCCTTTCATAACCGGTAGTATGCGTGAAAGCATCATTAACGTCCATGATTATTCCATCAGGAGAAGTGATCACAATACCTTCATTGGCATGGGTAAACACATTTGCGGCAAGGTGAAGTTTCTCTTCAGAATGTTTTCGTTCGGTAATATCTTGAATCGTTCCGACCATTTTTATTGGATGGTTTATAGCATCAAATTCAAGTTTACCTAATCCATGAATCCAGTGTTCAGTTTGATCATTTTGGCGAATAATTCGATATTCACGATCAAACTTTTGATGCTGATTAATAATGTTTTCCTGCATATAGGTAGACATCATTTCGCGATCATTAGGATGTATGAGGTTGATCCATCCATTCAATGAATGTTCGTAGTCAGGGTGAATACCAAAAATTTCATCCAATGTATCGGAACTTTTCCAGAACATAGTTGTCATATCTAAGCTATAGCTTCCGATACCTGCATTGCTTTGTGATTGTTTGAGAAACTGTTCACTCTCTTGTAATGCAATTTCCATGTTCTTACGTTTAGTGATGTCACGTAGGAATGAGTAAAATCGTCCGCCTGCAATATCAAAATACGTTATACTTATTTCAACGTCCCAACACGATCCATCTTTACGACGATGTTTGGTCTCAAATTGAATATGTTTTTGATCGATGATCATTTTCATACGTTCTTCGATCTTTAAGGTACTATCAATCGCATCAAGTTGAGATATTTGCATTTCCAGAAGCTCTTCTCGCGTGTAGCCAGATAGTTGGCAATACGCCAAATTGACATCAATCAAATTACCTTGATTATCGACACACCAAAAACCATCAAGAGTTGTTTCAAGAATACTTTGAAGGATTTGTGAACTTTCACGTACCTTTTTATCTGATTCCATTATTACTTCAGACAATGATTTAGAAAATTCATTTGAAATATTAATTGGATTCAAAGCATAAACCTCAACTGATTTTAGGTGATAATGCAAATTATTTGACTATATTACATCAATAATTATAAAACTAAAAATGAATGATTAAATTTTTTATCTTGAGAATCGCTATATCCCTATTTTAGGTTATTTGAATCACTTATTTTGGCTTTTGGAGCTTTAAATCTAAGTTGTAGTATAGTTTTAAACTTTATCAAAAGGCTCACAATGGAACATCACAAGATCGATGAACTTGTCGCCAAAATCAAAGCACTCGAATCGGAGCTGGAATCGGAACTTCAACAAGAGTATGAACGTTTCACCTGTGAAATCACGAAAAAACGAGAAGAGATATTAGAGTCGTATCGGCATGATCGCGAGGGATTGCTTCGCTATCTGGCGACGACTCCGATTTTGCATCTGTTGAGTGTTCCGATCATTTGGTCGGTGTTGATTCCCGCGTTGATGTTGGATGCCTTTGTGAGTGTTTATCAGTGGATCTCTTTTCCGATTTATAAGATTACTAAAGTGAAACGGCAGGATTACATCATCATCGATCGCCACCGATTGAAGTATCTTAACGCAATCGAAAAGCTCAACTGCCTCTATTGCAGTTATTTCAACGGATTGATGGGTTATGTTTCAGAAGTTGCAGGTCGGACTGAACAATACTGGTGTCCGATACGCCATGCCACACGGGTTAAATCGATGCACAACAATTATAAAAAATTCTTCGATTACGGAGACAGTGAGAACTTTCGTCAAAGAAGCGCAGAACTTAGAGAGGATCTCAAAGAGGAGAAAGAGTGAAAATAGCGTTTATCGGAGATATCGTCGGACGTCCCGGACGGAGCATGATTAAAGAGCATTTGTCGAAACTCAGACGTGAACACGGAATCGATTTTGTCATCGCCAACTACGAAAACGCTTCGCACGGATTCGGTGTGACGATGAAAAATGCCCAAGAGTTGTTCGCTATGGGGATCGACTGCATGAGCGGCGGAAACCACACGTGGGATAAAAAAGAGATCGAACCGTTGTTGGAGACATTGCCTCTTTTACGTCCTCACAACTATCCTGAAGGGGTCAAGGGGACAGGGTGCCGTATCTTCGACGTAGCGGGCGAAAAACTCGCTGTGCTGAACATCATGGGGCATTATGGAATGCCGTACGTCGATAATGCCTTTCGATGCGCTCGTGACACGGTCGCGCGGCTCAAAAACGACGGGGTGGAGCATATCTTCCTCGATTTCCATGCCGAAGCCTCCAGTGAGAAGCGTGCCATGATGATGTTACTTGCAGGAGAGGTGAGCGGCATTATCGGAACTCACACCCATGTGGGGAGTGATGATTTTCAGATCGCAAACGGCACGGCATATCTCACCGATATCGGTCTCAGCGGATGTCGCGACAACGTCATCGGTATGGATTCTAAAATTCCGTTGGAGCGATTTATCACAGGGGTATCAGGACGATTCGAAGTGCCTGAAAAGTGTCGAAAAATCCTCCAAATCGCTATAATGACGTTGGAAGAGGGAAAATGCAGCGAAGCATTCAAACTCAAAATATTTGATGACGGGCGTGTTTATAAAACGGATGCGTGGATGGAAGAGTAACCATCGTCATTCCCGACTTGATCGGGAAACCAGTTATTCAATAGGGGATGGATCCCCGGGTCAAGCCCGAGGATGACGAACCTCCTAACAAAGGAGCTTTCTTGCAACTAACCGATTCTTTCGAACTTTTCAGTGCATTAGAACAATTAAAACTCT